>DATIJV010000069.1:0-19687 GCA_035478255.1 Gammaproteobacteria bacterium | reverse complement strand
TGTAAGCGTCTGGTTATGTGCACTTCCAAACGCTTACACCTTAACCCGTAAGATCAGTTGCACAATATGCTTATCTCATTTTATTATTTAAATACAAAACTGTGGTCGCTGTTAAAAATGCTGCGGTGCCAACAAGCACGGCGGTTTTATTTTGCGTTTGCCAAAGATTATTTATATTTTTTGCTAAACTTGATGAGTAATTTGATTTTTGAGTAGTACGCTGAAAATCTGATTTCTCAATAGAAATTTTTGTAGAGGGTGTTTTAACTTCAGTTTTTGTTGATCCAGATGCGACTGGTTGCGCTGTTAAACGAGGTACATAAGTTTTAGATTGCCTTTGTGCTGGGCCCGGAAGTGAAGCAGGATGGACTTCAGACGCATTAAAAATTTTTAACTGTGTCTCACTAGATAAGAAAAATAAAGACGCTGGATGAGGATTATCAGGCTTAGTCGATGATTCCTTTTTAGCAGTTAAAGCTTCTTTCACAATAGCAACATTTTCATTCATGAAACCCATATCAGCTTGATAATCCCAAAATGATGGCTTTTCAAAACCAGACATAACCAATAGATTGCCAAATTTGATATCATATTGCGTTAGACTATTACCTCTTTCATTACATGTTAGATGACGAGGTAGTTTTATAAAAAAGTTTTCATCGACACTGTAAATAGTATTTAAATTAAACCCCAAATCCTGAAGCAACTGTCGATTAACTGTTTTACCTAATGGAATGCGCATATTGATTTTATACTCACTGAATTCATAAATATTTAGTATACGTTTAGCGAACAAAATCATCCACTTGTTATTAAATTATAACTGGATAGACTGCGGCAGCAGTTTTCGATAATCATCTCCAGTCACGCATTCACGAAGGCGACTCAACATCGTACACAAATATTGATATGGCTCGATGTTATTTGCCTTGCAGGTTTCAATGAGGGAATAAAAAATCGCTCCAGCTTTCGCTCCAGAAGGGCTACCCATAAAGAGCCAATTTTTTCGTCCGAGTGCGAACGGTCGAATGGCATTTTCAATCAGATTATTATCAATCTCAATACGACCATCTTTCAGATAATTGTTTAATTCAATCCAGTGATTTAAACAATATCGTATCGCTTTTCCAATTTTTGCCTGTTCTGAAGTTTTCGTCAGATGATGATCAAACCAGATTTTAAAATTATCGAGAATCAGTTTAGATTCCTTCTGCCTGAGTTCATAACGAGCCTCAGCAGATAAATTATTTTCTCGGGCAGTTTTCTCAACCTTGTATAACTTGCGGTAGAATCTTAATGCTTCCGCTGCAAGTCCTGTATTTTTATTTAATTTCGCAAGTTCCGCAAACGGTCGTCTTGCATGTGCATGACAGCCAACAGAAATAATATTCTTGTCAACATCCGTCCAGTTATAACCAGAATAAGCATCTGTTTGCAAATACCCTTTAAAATCTTTAAGAAATTCCTGTGCATGATATCCTCCACGTGTTTCCTGATAATCATAAACAATACTTGGATTTTTACCGCCGCCTCGATAGCACCACATGTAAGATTTTGTCTGATTATTTCGACCCACTTCATCCAATACTTGCACCGTCGTTTCATCTGCCTGTGCATAATCATAGAGAAGAATGTTTCTACAAAGTTGATAGACCAATGGCTCACACAGTTCGGCTACCTTTAACACCCAACCACACAAACTACTTCTTGGCATATCAATTTCCATTCGTTCCCAAATAATTTCCTGTCTGTACAAAGGAAGATGATCGCAATATTTTGAGATAATGGTATGCGCGACTAACTCTGGCGTCGCAATGCTCTTTGGTAGTAACAATACGGGCATCGCTGCAATTTTCACATTTTCCTGGCATGGTTTGCAGGCATATTTGGGTCTGACATGTTGAATGACACAAATTTTCGCTGGAATATATTTTAGTTGTTCACTGGTTTCTTCGCCGATCTGAACCAGTGATTCGCCACAACTACATACTTTTTCCTCTTCAGAAATATCGTGTACGATTACTTCGCGTGGAAGATAGGCTGGTAATTTTTTTCGGACAGGATGTCTCTTGCGAGTATGAGAATCAATCTGCACTTCCTCTTCGCTGAGTTGCTCCTTTATTTCTTCTGGCAATTCAATGCCTGCTTCATCAAAAAGATCAGGTTGCAGAATATTTTTTTCTGAGCTCGACGCAAAACGCTGTTGTTTTGCCAGCCTGATTTCCTCAATCAGGCGTGCATATTTTTCCTTGTAAAGGGATAGTTCAGCCTTGGATTCATCAATTATTTTTTGCTTATTTTCAAGCTGAGCAGTCAAATCTATAATGATTTTTTCAAGTGCTTTCGATGATTTTGGCAGTTTTTTTATGCTTGTTTTCATGTGAGAAATATAGCAAATATCAGCCATTTTATCGAGATTTTTTTAACTAAAATGAGCAATATTCTGCCCTTCAAATGCCTCCCTTCTTGAATATTTATCACTTGCGAGTAACCATTTAAAATGCTCTTGGCTCATCTCGATACAATCATGTGAATTTTTTTGAAAAACAAATTTTCCTTTTTCCAGCCGGCGATACCACAAAGTAAAACAATTTGTTTCGTAGTGCAGTGCCTTGAGTTTGTTTCCGCTTTTGCTGCGAAATAAAAAAAGATACCCTTCGGTAGGATTCATTTTTAACACTTCCGATACCAGCACGCAGAGCGTGTCTATTGATTTTCGCATATCGACTGGCTGCGTATAAAAA
This sequence comes from Gammaproteobacteria bacterium, assembly GCA_035478255.1. GTDB lineage: Bacteria > Pseudomonadota > Gammaproteobacteria > DSM-16500 > DSM-16500 > DATIJJ01. The sequence goes on along the minus strand of DATIJV010000069.1, from coordinate 16,943 downwards.
TATATTTTTATATCGTTTGGCATCAACATGACAACAATACCTCGATCAGGCGTTTTATCTGACCTACATCGAAAGAGCAGGGAAAACTGCACTGAAATCCGTTAGGCAGTGATAAACGAATATTGCCAGAAGTAGCAGGAGCTTCCTTGCTAATTACTTTCACTGGTTTAAATACTGATCCGGCAGGTTGAGTCATTTTCTTTTTAGAAATACGATGGTAAACAAATTGTGAAAGAACCAGTCCGCGTTGATTGCAAAATTCTTTTTGAGTCAGGCCACTGTTTTCCTGCTCGGCAATCAAATTTTTCCAGTCAATCTGGGATTTATTTTCTGAGTTTTTTTGCATGACGATCTCCATAATGTGAGACACCAGCATGCGGAAATATTTTTAAATTAAAAAGATGGGTTTGCCGAAACGCTTACGATATAGTAAATCTAGCCATACTCAATAACTCTAGCCCTTATTCTTTAGAATCTCATCTGGATATAGCGCTCTCCTTGCTGTCAAATTTAAAACATTCTGTAAATAGCAATGCACCCACATTGAATAAAAATGAAAAGTTTGAAACGCTTTACAAAGATTTCAACGTGGATACAAATTTTAAACCATGGATTCATGACGAAGAAAAAATAGATATCATAGGACTAAATGAAATTATAAATAAATATTTATCTTATGATTGGTTTTCTTCTCCCATCTTTGAACATATTATAATAAATGCATACTTGCGATACTGCGTGGAATTAAATCGAAAAAATTTCATACACTCTCCTCCTAATTCCGCAAAATCTGCAGCGGCTTGCTGCAGCACTGCATCGGGATATTTTAAAACTTATTTATTTTTTAAAATAATTGGGATTATTATTAGCTGGATTATACCAATAGCGCTTATTGTTTTCACTTTTACTCGTGAGTGGTATATAACATCTGCGATTTTAGTATTACTTAAAACGCTGTCAGTTGGCTACTCTCTCATTACGCTACCTACAAGAATAATACATCGAAGACGTGAATTAAGAATACTTTCAGCTCTAATCAGTTTAAAAACGTATGTCTCAGGAAAAACTTGGTCGCCGACAGTAGTAATAAACAAGATTAATGAATTAGATAAAGAGCTTAATATTCCCGAATTAACACCTTTGGTGGGTAAAATGATTAACAGAAACGCTCACATTTTCAATCTTGGTTAAATTCTAAAATGCATTTATGTTTTTTTCTATCAATTATTCATGCGAATAATATTTTTATTCACTAATTACTTGGAGACAGAATGATGAACACGCCGGAAATACTTATTGGAATTATAATTGCATGGACGTTTTATATTTATTTAAAGAATATTTGCATTTCAATTGAAAAAATATCTGATTCAAATAATCAGATTGCTACATTATTAGAGGAATTAAATAACAACGTTGATAGCATTGAAAGAAAACTTTGCGAAATTTCGCAAACGAATTCTCATATCCCTTCGGCTGATTATTGTGAAGAATAACCGCGCTTTCTAACCTTGTTGCTCATACGTATAGCCTCCTTTCCTGCCTCAGTCTTAGGGCCTGTTGAAAGCCCGCCATGCAACTTGCACCGACCATTTCTAGCCCTGTCAAATGCCTTGCTCCATACAGGAGGTGCCTGGCAAAGTGTTCCTCTGCGTGTTTTTGCTTTACAAACCCCACGAGCTTTTCTGGGTGTTTTGCAAAAAGAAAAAAGCAGTTTTTTTATTTCATTTTTTAAATATTTTGTCATTTGCCTCCCTTTAAAAACCATACCCCATGACGCGCGCTCGCGCGTACTGGGCAGAAAACTAATTTACCTTTCCCGCATATCCCGCTTTTCCCGTTACGGGAAAAAACGGGAAAATCCTCACCTTCCCGCTTTTCCCGCCCCACCTATAAGAGGTGGGAAAAGCGGGAGGGGAATCCTAAAATAATTAAATCCTCCACAAGCTATCCCCGCTCATAGCTAAATATTTTTTTTCTACAAGACCCGCGATAGCTTCTTGAGCTCTTAATTTTCTGTGCTTAGCATCAGTCGGCATTATTTCAGCAACTACTGAAACCGCTTTATCAAAACTTAAACATCTACTTAATGTTGGCGCCCCTTCTTTATCAACGTCAGATACATTAAGAAATTGCTTGTCTATTTCGTTCAATGCAAATTTTTGATTACGACTTAATGAAATTCTTTTTGAGAGCATGCTGTTAGACGAATCAAACAACACGACACAAGAAGTAATTTCCTGTTTATTATCGTCAACTCCTATTTTTATAATTTCAAGATTGAATGGGTAGCTATTCCCTGTAATATCATCTTTGGATTTAGCCACACACCACTCTCGCCGAGTATCAGTTTTTATTACCTCAATAGCGCCATCGAGAGCAGCATACAAGCTTGAATGGCCACGCAATCCTTTGGATTTATCTTTACCGCTGTGATGAACCAGCAACACTAAACCGCCGATTAATCCCTGTAATTTTTTTACTGCTGCAATAATGTTCCCCATATCAACCGAAGAATTTTCATCAGCACCAGGCACAGCACGATTTAAAGTATCAATTATTACTAAACCACCAACACTCCCAGCAGATACGATAGCATTGGCTAAATCTGTAACATCCCCACTCAATAAATCAAATGGCTGTGTAACAAATAGGAGTTTTTCAGGGATTGGCTTATTGAAATATTGCCTCCATGCCTTAATGCGTTTACCGATTCCAGATTCTCCCTCTAAACATACATACGTTACTGGTGTTTTAGTAACGCGCAAGCCAAACCAATTTTCTTCACCTTGCGCAACAGCAAAAGCCATATCCAGAATAAGAAAGCTTTTACCACTCCCACTCTCACCATAAAGAGCGGCCATTCCTTCAGACGGTAAAACACCTTGTACTATCCAACGCATAGGAGGAGTATTATAGAGGTCAGAACCAGAAAGTAGCTTATAACGCATCTCAGGTGATTTTAAGAGCGTCAATAAGTGATGCAATTCCTCATGGCCGAATTGAAGTGCATAATCATTCACATCAGATTTATCAGGCATTGTTTCTGGCATTTCAATCCATTGGCATCCAATACCAGTAGCAATGTCACATACCATCTGCTCTTTCCCACGGTCAGAGACAATCACTAAACGTGCGCTAGAATATTTTGCTCGCAAAGCTATGGCCACGGTCTTTATGCGACCCGCTCCAAAACTGACGACACACCCACATCCCGACACCTTATTCACCGACCAAGCTTGACCAATCCCTTCGCAAAGATAAATTAGTTCACCTATCTCTCCTACAGTGAAATAGCCATCATTAAATGATGCTCCAGGTAGATTCAATTTTTTACCGCCTTTATCAGGCGGTATAAATTGGAGAGTTTGAAGCTCACCTTCTTGCAAGCAGGGAATCACCAAGTAATTTGCAATATTTTTTCCACTAATTGTTAAAACTGGCTCACTATGGGGGTAGCAACGTAATCCATCAGAAATTCCCTGTTTTTGCAAAATATATTCATGGGTAGATGGTGCAGGCAAACAGCGATTCCAAATATCAATAGCATTTCGATTTTCAGATTTGTATTTTCCATGTGGAGTCATCAGTCTTTTTTGAGAAATCAAATAATTCTCATTGCTAGAATCATTCCATCCATTGTTACGAGCAAAACTAAATAACGTGGCGCTTGTTATTGCTCCCGCATGAAATGATTTCCATACTTTTCTACAATCTTTTTCTCCTTCATAGTTTGCAGCCGACTTACTCCAATTATGAAAATCATCGAAAGATAAACCAGCAGATTTAGCTGCCATTCCTATTTGAATCCATTGCTCACGCGGGCACTCTGGGTTTAAAAAATTTAATGCGGAGCACGCACGAATTATATCATCCATAGCGCACCCCAATTTTTTTTATTAATTTAAGAGTTTCTGAAGACAAAAAATATCGCTTGATATAGCGTACGTTTGGTTTTTTTTCTGAAGTAATACTTATTTCTTCATCATCAACCGGCCAGTCAAGCTTTCTTAATTTTAAAACATAAGCCGCCAATCGCCATGAATCCGTCAAGTCTTGAAAATCTAAATGAGATATTTTCAACCCTCTCAACATCAATGATAAAGCTCGATACTCCAAAGTAGCTTTTGACGGGAATTTTGGGTTAAACTTTGGCACAGGCAAAAATGACATTTGCTTAGACCCGGACAATGCTTGTCGGCTACTCCGGGTTTTGTTTTTTGTACGGCTATTTTTCATTATGTGCACTCCTGTAGAAGTGCACGAATAGCAGCAACAGACCAAGCAAGACGCCCATTTATTCGTATCGGACGAATTGGTCCATTCTCTTCGCACGCCCACACACGCAATGTCTGTGGTTTTCGGTTTAAATGATACGCAGCTGCATCGGTTGGAATTGCTGGCCGCGTTTCAAGTTCCAGCGGTATAAATTGATTTGAATTTACTAGCATCGCAAAATCTCCATCTTTGTTGAAGACTTCACAATGCGGGAGCATTTAATGCTCGCAAGAATTTGGAAAAAAATAATTATTTTTAAAAAAAACAGCTATCTTTTTGATAAAAAAGATATTTTTTCAGGCATTCATGAATGCCGATTTCGAATGCCCGAGTGCCTTTTTAGTTATTCAAGATTTTGTAATGCGTGACGAAGTATTGTGCTGGTTGAAGGTACTTCTTTGCCGCCTCTTTTAGCCATGTTTTTATCGCCAGCATCAAACCTTATCTTCATCTCTTTTTGAACTTTTTTGGCTCTTTTTTCCATATTTAAAGGGCTCTTATCTAATTCAAGCTCACTATATATCCTCTTTGCATAAGGCACCCACAAATATTCATCCTCATCTAAAGACTCAGTTTCTGGTGATTGATTGGAGTTATTTGCACCATCATTATCCAAACCTAATCCCGGCGGTAAAAAATAGTTATTTGATGGAAATTGCTTCTGGTCAAAATGCGCTAGCTGATTAACATCATTCGCATTATCATTGCTTACCATCAAATTCAACTCTCGTGATATGTAATAGTTATCTGATATGAATTGCTTCTGGTCAGCCGGTGACATATTAAAAAAAATCTCTTTGCACTTACTCAACAAAAGTTCACGTCGAAAGTTTTGTAGATTTTTTGATATCGCTTTATCAATGAACCTTAACAAACTATCTCCACGCAACCGCCAAGTAGTTATCACTCTATAATTTGTGCGAAGAATAGGATGAATCTGTTGGTCGATAAAGTACCCGTCTTCCTTATATGCAAAATAAACTTTATTCTGCCCAGCCGTTAAACAACATGCAGCTTCTAATATATCAACGTATTCTTTTGAAAACGCATCATCTATCCATGTCAAATTATGCGTTACATTTTCTCCAAACATTCTCTCGTCCTCTTCGAAATGTCTTCAAAATTAGGACACCAATCAGGAGGTTGAAGATTCCGCTTTTTGTTCTGTCGAACTAGACTGGTATCTTTCCTGAAACAAACAACACCTATCTATTTTGAATGCGTAAACAGACTTCCAAGCGCACCTACAGCAACAGAACCCAAGGCAATTAATGCTTGCGGCACATCTTTTGAAAGAAACGAAAGCCCGACAATACCACCCATAGAAAAAAACACGGTCAAACCAAGCATCCACACCACCGTAAGATAGATGCTTTTATTTTCCTTGGTAATATGAAGTGTTTTAGGTTGAAAATTTTGACGATTGTTAGCACTACCCCAATCATCAGGGGTAACTTGTACTTCTGACATTTGACTCCCCTTACTCTTTTTCTGTAAGCCCTGGAATGATTACCTTTTCGATGTCGCCTTTTTTATTGCGGATAATAAGCTCTTTATCATTTTCGAGCATATCGCTTAATGAACTTGTAATACTCAATGCAGCACTTACTGCTTCCGCATTACTACGAGTATGTAACTTGAGCCTAAGACGCTCGGTGTTTCTTACATCACGCTCTGTTAGATTCATCGTGACTTTACGCATCTGAGTCATGAGACTGACCTCCAATTTTAAACGCATACAAAGTATGTATATTATACGGTTAAATGGCGATTAATCAATAACAATTTACGCATACCAACTATATAGCGACCACCCTCAATCCTATTTTTTGCTGGTCAAACTCAATCTTCGCCTCATTCAATATCCACACTTCAATTTTGATGTGCCACATACGCAATAAATCCAAAGGGCGCCGAATATAATTTTTTTCGCGGATACCTTGCGGCTTGTGACCCTGAATCTGCGCAGCAATTCCTGCGGGCGTTTCTATCCACTCACAAAGTGTCGCGAAACTTCTCCTAAGCCCGTGCAGACTCATATCCAAACCTGCAACAGCACAAGCGCGTCTGTGTGCAATACTTGGGTCGATTAAACGACCTGAGGCCGAAGTTGGACTTGAAAAAACCCAGCTATTGCGACGAGGAAGCATTGAAAGTAGATGAGCAACATAAGGAGGTAGGGGTATAACACGCACACCTTCCACCTTGTCACGAATTGTTAAGCTCCTCCATTGAAAATCCACATCAGACCAACGCAATGTTGCAATCTCTTCGCGACGCGCTCCAGTAAGCAATAAAATTTGCAGGTATGCACTGATAACTGAATTGCTAAGCATCTTAATTGCAGCAAACCATGCAGACAATTGCTCACGCTGCAATACATCGTTTTTCAATTTCGATTTACCAAAATACTCCCGTGCTTTTTTGCTCTGAGCAGGGTTTTCTTTAACAATATTTTTAAACGTGGGATGTTTAGCACACCAAAAAAGAAAAGCTTTTAAGAGACGCAAAGAAAGTCTGGCTCTTGTGGGTCTTTTCAAGGATTCATTCTTAGCCCATTGCTCTATTAACTCCGAACTAACGTCAACCAAGCGGACAGATGAAAGAGAGAGCAGCGTGCCAGACTCAGTAAGTTTATTGCTTCTCTTTCTTTTTTCACCGCCACGTTGCATTGAATTAACATGGTCACGATAGTGCAATAAAGACCAATATGGTTTTCGCTCACTGATATACATAGCCCATGCTTCACCCAAGGTCACAGACTCACGAGCTTCTTTTTGCTTCAAAACAATATCATTTTGTTCTTTTGCTATTTTTTCGTTAGCTTTAATTTGCCGGGGGTCATTGCCTTGGTCTATCAGAATTTGTAAACGACGAGCCTCTATTTGAGCTTCTGGTATGCTCCATATACTCACTTTTCCGATGGTTAAGCGCACGGATTTGCCTTTTACTTTTGCTTGAAAAACATAACGCTTCTCATCTGATTTTGGCGTGGCTCGCACCCCCAACCCTGGCACCTCAGCGCACCATAAAAATGATTGATTGCTCTTATCGCACTGAAAGGCCGCTATTCTCCCTGCCGTTAATTTAACTTTAGCCATAGCTGTTTCTTTCTCGCTTTTTGTAACTGATTTGTAACCCATTTTTGAATATTTTATAAAATATAAATCAACGCAAAAGAATGCGCAAGAAATATAACACATTGTTTTATATAAAAATTGATAATATTATGGAATAACAATTAACACAGAAAAATATGATTATTTTAGGACTGAAAATCCTTGTGTCCCTGGTTCGATTCCAGGTCTGGCCACCATCTAAATATCACGGTTCTTGGCCCGGATATTTCATCATAAAGCCTCGTTAAAAACCCCTCCCAATTTGTAATTGTTTTGTAACTACTTTTGTCAACGTATTATGTATAATGATAATAAGGGTTCATCTTCATGGATAAAATTGAAATGGCAACAAAACCTGTATTAAATAAAACTAGCACATCCGGCGTACACACAAAAGGTAAAGCTGTGCATAAAAGTTTCGCTAAAACCGATAGCGCCAAGACCAGAAAAGTACGCACACCACCTAAATTAGGAAAATTTAGCCGCTCAGCCATTAAATCCGCTGTAAGAGCGGTTTCATCAAAGAAAAAATAACATGTTTCAAGACAATTATTCCTACAATGTTTTCATAAACTGTCCTTTTGACAACGAATATCTCGGCTTACGAAATGCTTTAGTCTTTGCAATCTATGATTGCGGATTTACTCCTCGCTGTGCACTTGAGGAAAATAATAGCGCTAATGTGCGAGTTGATAAGATAAAAAAATTAATAGAACATTCACAGTTTGGCGTTCATGATATATCAAGAATAGAATTAGACTCAAAAACCAATCTTCCTCGTTTTAACATGCCGTTAGAACTTGGAGTTTTTCTTGGAGCCATGTATTTTGGAAACAAAAAACAAAAAGATAAAAATTGCTTAATCCTTGATAATATTTCTCACAGATACCAAGCATTTATCTCAGATATAGCAGGGCAGGATATTCGATGGCATTCCAATTCCAGCGAAAAATTAATTACACATGTTCGAGATTGGCTAAATGATTCAGCCAAATCAATAAAAATCATGCCGGGTGGAAAAGAAATTAGCCGGAGGTTCTATCAATTTGAAAAAAAACTTCCTATCATGTGTAAACAGCTTAAAATTGAATTAACTTTTACATTCATTCAATCATTCTTCAGTTGATATTTTGGTAGTTTTAGGAAGCTTCTTATTTTCAGATTTGATCTTGCAATCTATTTTTTTAATATCTTCTGCTCGCGATAAACTTTCAGGATCAATGCCGCTTTGTCTTAACGCTGCACGAACAGTGGTATTACTTTTAATATGCTCTTGAGTGATTGGCTGCTCGCCTCTCAAATTGTCGCGCACCGCGTTAAAAGAAGTGATTTCATTCGCAAAGTCTTTGGCCTTGATTGTAATTGTCGGCAAGAAATCAGCAAGAGCACGATTCTCGGGCACTCCCAATTTATCTTTCATTGCTTGAGTAGTATTCCCACCAAACAGGGCTTGATCGCCTTTACTGCGAATACGCGCAAAACCTTGGCTGTCGATACCGCGTTCAAATAAAATGCCGGAAAGCTGCTTTTCTGATTGAGATAATTTTTCTCTGGCCTGCAACCGTTCAACCTCTGCGATACGTTGCTCAATCAGTTCCTGCTTTCGAGTTTGGACAGCAAAATAGGTTTGCGCAAAAGCTATCTCAGCTTTTCGGGGATCACCATTCTGAGCAATTAAATAACACGCATAGCGAGTCAGCTTAACATCATCCACTTTCCTTTGGCTACCAGAACCCAGCGATACCATTTTGTTGACGTCAACAAAATGGTCTTGAATTGGATGTCCAGAATTTGAGCAAGCCTGCTTGGCTTTGTTAATAGCCTGTAAAAAATTTCTCCACTCGTTATACCCTAAGAGAGTTTGCAGATCGCGAGCATACCAATATTCAACATCTTCTTCTCTATGAGCGACACTTTCAAAAGTGTTGTGTAACTGACCGATCAATTCTTTTTCCATATTTTTTCCTTAAAAATTATTTCAACAACTTACACCATTAAATATTTTTCTGTTTCAAAAAGATGACGACCTCCTCTTTCACCTTCATACATTTCAAAAAATAATCGGTAATCTGTTGCATGGGCTTACGCAACCGCTCTACGTCAATGATTAAATAACCTGATGTCACATCGTTATTCATTTTATGATTAAGTAATCGTTTGAGAGCGTAGGCGGATATATCAAGGCTTTCCGCCGCGGTTATAAAAGTTCTGCGGCAATCATGAAGCGTAAACTGAACACCAGATAATTCGCATATTTTTAACATTGCCTTGCGAGGTTCCATAACGTGACCAGAATCACTTTGTGCAGCAAAAACATAATCGTTAGATTTAACAATTTTCCTGCGTTGAAATATTTTAAAAATAAAATCTGTCATCGGTAGGGTAATGGATAAATTCATTAAATTGTTTGCCCTCTTTTATCTTTAAGGAATATTGAGGTTAATAATGCAATTGCTGCAAATAACATTATGTAGAATGCAGGAGCTCTACTATTTTGTGTGACTTCAATTAGCCATGTAGCAATTAGAGGACATGTGCCTCCAAAAATAGCCAAACCCATATTAAATCCAAAAGACAGTCCTGAATACCGTATTTGAGTATTGAATGATTCAATCATGCAAACAAAAGCTGCCGGGATAAATAGACTAAAAATGACAGTGAATATTGTCATAGCAAGATACACTTGCATTATTGAACCAGAAGATAACATGATAAATAATGGGTATACAAATATAAACATCGCAACAGAAGCCACAATCAGTAGAAATTTACGGCTAACATAATCGGCACAAAATCCGACACATAATATTAAACCAGTAAAAACTGCCATAAAAAAACTATTAATCTGTAACGCTGTATTGTTAGTAAAATGATTTGTATGAGTCAGATACGTTGGCATCCAAATAAATAAAAGCTGATAAAACACTCCCCAACAACTGGAAAGACAAAAAACTAATAATAACATTTTAAGGACATTTGGATCTTTTGATAAAATCGAAATGGGGAAACGACGATTGCCTTTTTCTCGTTGTATTTTTTGGAAATAAGGCGTTTCTGGCAACCTTACCCTTAAAAGCAAACTGACAAAACAAAGAAAAGTTCCTGCCCAATACCCGGTTCGCCATCCCCATGATAATAACTGCTCATGAGTAAAAACATTCACAATAAGTAATGATGAAAGTGAGCTAATGAGTATGCCAAGTGCGGCACTTGTTGGCACGGTGCTTACCCATAATGTACGTTGAGAAGGCGGCGCATGTTCAGCTACATAAACAGCGGATCCTGTATGCTCTCCTCCTGCCGAGAGTCCCTGGCAAATACGGAAAAAACATAACAATATTGGACTTGCTATGCCAATACTATTGTATGTAGGTAAGCAACCTATTAAAAATGTAGGAATGGTCATCATAATTAACGAAATAATCAAAGCGCGTTGACGACCATAAGTGTCACCAATCCATCCAAATAAAATCCCGCCAAATGGCCGCACAAAAAAACTCAGGGCAAAAACAGTAAATGTTAACGTTAAAGATAATAATTGATTATGAGAAGGAAAAAATAATTGTGAAATAACAGAAGCCAAATATCCGTATAATAAAAAATTATACCACTCGGTTAGATTACCAATGGTGCCTCCAATGATAATATGCCATATATTTCGATGCGAGATGGAGTGATGCACTTTTAATCCTCATTATTTTAAGATTATTTACAATAGTTCTCGTTGGCCATTTTTATAAACTAAAAATGATTTTTTTGAAAAACATGAATCATCTTATACTGAAGATTATATTGCTCTTGTCCAATTAGCCTCTCGTAAGCAGTTTGAATATTGATTTCCTGGGTATTGTTTGATGCAAAAAATTCTACGGTAGAATCGTTATTTGCAAAAGCTATATTCACCGCAAATAAAAATAGGCAAACGATTGCTGAAAACGTGTTTTTAAAGACTGACATTATAAATATTCCCCGTAATTATGAATTGTCAAAAGTATAAGCAAGCCGGATATTATTTGTAAGTATGCACATTTTTGTATTATAGTAACAAAAAGTATACCTACCGAGGTTAGTCATATGAAAGCGAAACAAACCAGACGAACGAATAGCTGTCATTATGCTTGTGCAGTAGAAGCTGCATTAGATGTGATTGGTAACAAATGGAAAGGTGTTATTTTATTTCATTTATTGGATGGAACAAAAAGATTCAACGAGTTGAAGCGATTAATACCAAGCACTACCCAACGAATGCTGACATTACAACTAAGACAATTAGAAAAAGATGACGTGATTAATAGAACTGTTTATCCTCAAGTTCCGCCAAAAGTTGAATATTCATTAACACCGTTTGGGCAGAAACTAAAACCTCTGCTATTCTCATTAAGAGAATGGGGTGCACTTGTTATGAAACGACATTCGGGAAACAATACAAGACAACTTTGCTGAAGTTTTTAGAGGCCTGGGGGAAAGAGTATTCACTCTAACTTCATAACAAAACGCATCCCCGTCTTCCAGCTTCTTTCCTTGAGGCTGCGCCCAAAGCTGCTGTCGAATCGGGTATTTTTGGTCTAAAAAATTTACAATATGCCTGAGGCCGAACTTCTTGAGGTTGCGCTTCAACCGATCGTAATGCATCAACCTGCTCACGAACTTTCTGGACCGGTTTCCGTTCATCGGCTGGAGCAATACAATCAAGAAGAACCCTGACTCCATCAGGATCAGAAGTTTTATTCGTTATGCCCAGCGAGCTCGTAAATGGACGTTTCATCGCATTCGCTTCGCCCTGAATTATTTCGTAAACTTTTCGATTCCCATGGTATTTCTGACACAAGGCAATCAGCATAAAAAGACACGCCCCCACTCCTATTCCCGCACTGCCAGAACCTAGGATAGCCCATGATGAATCCCGGATTGAATAAGCTTGCACGAAGGTATTCGTATACTCTGTCAAGAGCGCTTCTGCAGAACGAGCGAGCCTGCCATCGAGCGGGCTTGAACAAGAATCATGCTTCACTTCTATATCTTGTAGGTCCCTTCTCCAGACGTCTATATAATTACCCCTGTAAAAAGGATAATTACCGCAATCCAGCATATAAGGATCATATGTATGACAACTCCAAGGGCCAATACAACTCGGCTGCCAAGGTAAATCAGTTTTGATAACACAAAAATTCATATCAAAAATATCAGTACTTTTTTGCTGCATCTGGCGGTAAAGAACATTACATGTCCTTCGTAATGCCTCGACAGTCTTGAGCTGTTCAGGAAAATTAACTGCTCCCCAATAACAAAACGTAGCCGTCAATCCTGTATAAACCAATCCTGCCCCAATCCAGCGGCCTTTGTTCCATACAGCCAGTTTTCGGGCTTCTATTCCAGATTGGATCTTAACATTTTCATCTATTGCTTCTAACAAGGCTGGCATATCATAATGCTCTTTTAAAATTGTTTCAGCAAATTGTCTTAATAACTCTTTATCATTCTTGCAATAATCTTTCAAAAAAAATGCGCTCCACTGATCACTCCATTCTCTTAAAAGACTATATCCTGATATGGTCTCACAATAATCCAGAACAACCTGCAATATGGCTTCTGGTAGAACCATTATCGGGGACCTGTTGGCGTTCGGTTTTTTTTCTTCAGTCTGATGCTCTGAATCAACAACAATAGCAAAGTCATCGCCATTTATCGATCCACGTAGTAAGGGTTGTCTCAAGGCCATGTTAATTCTCTTTGGTAATTAATTGCGAAAAAATAGCACAAGTGTGATACATGCGCAATATACATCCACTATCTTAAAAATATGCAAAAAACATTTTAAAGCGCAGTGTAAATAGATGGTGGGCACGGCTGAAAAGCGCCTTTGCCCACCCTACACTCTAATCAAGCACATCTGTATCAAAAAAAAAATTATACTTCTCACCGAATACTTATGTAACCTGCTGAATATACAAGATTAATATCATCATCCATCTCAACCCGCCTACTTTAAAATTCCCGATTTTTTTTATCTCTTAATGGTTCCTTAACAAAAAATATACAAATTTATATATAATGTTAATTATAAGATCGTATTAAGCGTTTTAACGAGGAATCTTATGCCATTTCAATTTAATATTGGGTTAGCTAAATGCAAAATATCAGAGGACCCGCGAGGGAAACCTTATATTATTTTTAAGTTTAATCTCGACCAGTATAAAGAACTATCTACCAGACTTGATCAGACCATTGCACTAACTCAGCAAACCAAGGAACTATCTGCCGCATTAGAACAGACTAATAAACTACACGAGGCACTCGCAGAGGCTGCAAAATTAGATAGAGTGCTTATATTATCATATAATAAGGAAACACCTGATTCTTTTAATTTCAAGGGTACTCGTCGAGCCATTAATGCCATCAATGCCTGTTTACCCCTAATTCCAGAAAATGCTACTGAAGTACGCAATCATTTAGAAACTCTTAAGGCTACCTGTGAGCAACAAATCCAGAAAAAAAATCAAAATAAGAGAGTTGTGCCCCGTAAAAGCAAATTAATTTCCAAGCTTAAACCAGTCCAAATGAAGGAGGAACTGCTTAAATCAAAGAATGAAGTGTCTTTGATGACAAAGATCAATAATAAGCAAAAAAAATCCTATTTTTTCAAAAAAAATAAGAGACAGCGATCTATTTCGGATATAGAAGTTTTTAATGGATTCTGTTACCGGCTCTTGTTAGGTGACTGCCATCCAAAAGTCAAAAATGTCCATGGTGAGTCCGGGGAACGGCTTGGATTAATATCCGAGAACCTTAGCGAGTTTGAATCGTTTCACGGTAGATTTAAAAGATTTGAGGAAGAAAAGAAAACATATCGCCCCCCCACTGAAAAAGAATTAATAAACTCTGAATTCATTAAGGTGCTTGCTGCATCTTTTTTAAGAAGAGAAAACGATTTACACGGTGGTAATTGTGGTTTTGCTCGCGTTAATGGTCAAATTCGAGGTGTAAAAATTGATGACGACCAGGCTAACTGGGAAATTACTTGTACAGATGCAGGTCTAACTCCTAACACTAATTATCCCATCCTTCCTGAAACCCCCGCAAGGACTTTTCCAACTACACGCAGAGATATTCAAAATTTTCCTGCGCTCACAGATGCCAAGCCTTTTAATTGGATTGCAAACACGAAACATCTTAATGCAGGACAGCGGGATGATGACAATCTTGTTCAGTTCAACCGTGTAGCGCACAAGAAAAAAGTCATTCAAGACAAATATTATATATTTTTGAAATATATTCTTATACCCGACGAAGTCTATGAAAAAATTGCTGAAGTCACAGTTAGCTCTAAAAATAAAAGAGAATTGCTCTTAGATACAGAAAGACGATACAAAGAAGCATTTAAAAATGAACTATTGAGAACCCCTGAATTTCAAGAGTACATTGCCAGAAATCCAAAAGTCATAAAACAACTTGTAAAAGAATTTAAAGATTATAATAAAGATTTTACAAAAGAGAAAGATCGAGATCTCCGTATTGATACAACACAAATTAAAAATAATTATAACCAAATAAGAGCTGCTATTTCTCCATCTTATTTCAAAAAAGGTTTGTTAATTGGAGCATTGGTGGGATTAGCTATTATTGGTTTAGGTGCAATAATTTATTTTTCTGGTGGAACAGCTTTACCATTTTTTGCAGCCATAGGTACATGGGGTACAAGTATAGGCGCAGTAACATCAGCCACCGGATTAACAGCTACAGGGATAGGTGTTTCAGCTTTATATGCTGGCTTTGTGGGTATCTGTGCTGCTCTAGGAGGATTGAGAGGAAAATTTAAGAGGCACAAACCAAACAATGTTTTGATAGCAGAAAAAACAACTTCGCCAACAAAAAGAGTTTATCCCCCTAGAGAAAAGAAGCAAAAATTTTCTCCAGAAGAAAAAGTTAATAGCCTCGATGCGTCGCGCACCCCCCAAAGAGGATCTGCTTTTTTTGAGACCCAACCTAAACAAGAAAGCGTAGAAAAAGTGTTTGCGTTCTTGCAAAAGAATATAGCATTTTTTCAAGCCGCAGTCTTTCAATCGGCAGTTTTTAACGCATGGGCAGAAAACAATAATACTTCAATAGAGTGGATAGAAAAATCAAAAAACGATATTAGACCTATTATAAGTGAAATAGGAATAAACAATATAGCAGGCGCCAAAGGATTATTACAATCAAACAAAATCTTATGTGCGATATTAGAAAAAAATATAGGTACTGCTATCATCAACCAGTGGTATGATGAGCACCCTCACATACAAAAACCTGCTGCCGGGTTAAAGACTATGGTTTTACCATGAACAACCTGTCAATCAGCTTGGCAAACGCGCCGTTTCCTAGCACATTCGCACACGTAATGACTGGATCAAATAAAATATATAACGCCGTAATCAACGACAACATTTCCGCATTAAATCCTAAATGATTTTCAAGGACCGGCAGCATGACGAGAATTCCGCCGCCTGGAACCGCTGCCACAGAAAATTTTGCCACCACAAAATACGTTAAAAAAACAAGATACGTATACAAGGAAGGTTCGGCCACACCGTAACTTTTCATGACTGCATATGCAAAAATTGGAATCGCAAAACAATCACCAATCAAATGAATATTAACAGTCATGGGAACAACCGAACTCGCTAAATCCTTATTTTTCGCATTGGCTTGCACGCCCGCGATGGTAAGCGGCATGGCTGCAGCACTCGACATCGCACCAAAACCGGCAATAGCTGCGGGCAGCATATTTCGCAAGGAACTGAAGGTCTTGATGAAATTAAAATTATTTAAGACAGTATATAAAAATAAAATATACATCATTAACGCTAAAGCAATGGTCGCAAAAATTAATGTGTAATCTTTAAAAATAATTTGCACAACGCCGTCATATTGGAGTTTCACCATAAATCCTGCGATAAATAAGGGAATAAGATAAGCAAAACTCGCCAGAATTTTTAAAACAACCCAGTCTAAGCGGTCCGCAAAAAGATGTATTTTTCGTGATTGAAATGCACCTAAAATAATCCCTGACAAAATCCCGGAAAGCATGGCCTTATCATTCTCAATTAATTTTGGAAAATTAAATGACCAGGCAGGCAAGAGTGTTTGCGTGCTATTGGGTTTTACTAATGATAAATCAAAATGGTAAACCCATTCGCCAATGTAATGGCTTAAAAAAGTCGAAAATACATTGGAACTGCAAACACATAATAAAATCAATAAAACAACCCATGTTGCACGACGCGCGAGAGCCACCATGGTTTTAAACAGTAAGCCAAAAATAATAAAAGGCAATAAAAAAATAATCAGCGACTTTATAGTCAGGCTGATTGCATAAAAAACCTGTTTTGCTTCATACGACAAATAAGGATTTAATAATAAAATCCCGGCAATTACAAAAATTAAAACAAATGGCATTTTACGAAACACAATAACCCCTCAATTTTATACTAATATCCACTATACCATGCGCGGCCATAGTTTGAGGTTTTTTTCGCCCAGATGTGAGTCAGATTGCAGCGAAAAAAA
>DATIJV010000068.1:0-18617 GCA_035478255.1 Gammaproteobacteria bacterium | reverse complement strand
GAGGTAAAAAAGGTAAAAATTAATGGTAACATTAATTTTTCGTAATAGCATTTACAATTCCTTCCCCCTATCAAAAACTCCAAGCAAACTTTATACCCATCGCACAAACTCTATAGGATGATTCATGCGCTCTTGGTCACTTGCATTTTTATGTGGTGTGCTTTTATTACAGCAATTTACTTTTTTGCCGGCACAATATTGGCTAATCATCACTGGCGCAGCCGCTTTCTTAATTGAATTTTTTCTTGTAAAAAAATATTTTTATTTGCGTTACCTGGCTGCAGTTTTATTCGGATTTTTTTGGGGATTATGGTATGTGCATGCATTATTTTCCTGGAATTTGCCGGTAGACTTAGAAGGAAAACCCATATTAATAAAAGGTTATATTTCTTCTATTCCGAGCATCTCAGATAACAGAGCCACTTTTTTATTCTCTTTAAAAACCATTCAAGATCATCCTGCGCATGCCATCATTAAATTGTCTTCTCAAAATATTTTAGAAAACTTACGAGCAGGTGATAAATGGCAATGGCAAGTTAAACTAAAACGCATTCACGGCTTAATGAATCCTGGCGGGTTTGATTATGAATCTTTTGCACTGCAGGCAGGAATTCGTGCAAATGGATATGTTCTCAAAAGCTCAAATAATAGATTACTGGAATCCCACTGGTATCATGATTTTTTCAATCGACTTAGGCAAAAATTAAAAAATAAAATAGAAATGATTTTGCCAAAAAGCGATACGTCGCCCTGGATTATAGCATTGGCGTTAGGCGAGCGAGAAAATATTTCGGAAGACAAATGGGAAGTTTTACGGAATACCGGAACTAATCATTTAATGGCGATTGCAGGTTTGCATATTGGTTTTATGGCAAGTTTTATTTTTTTTGTAACAAGTTTTTTCTGGCGGCAAATACCAAAATTAACGTTAATGATTCCCGCACAATTTGCCGGCGGTTTTTTTGCGTTAGCCATGGCAATTTTATACAGTGCTCTCGCAGGATTTTCTATTCCAACCCAGCGTGCTTGTTTTATGTTATCTGCAGCGTTAATCATGTTAGTCACACGGCGAACTATCCTGTCATGGCAGGGATGGTGTATTGCTTTGCTCGCTGTTTTAATCGTTAATCCACTTTGCGTACTCACAACCAGTTTTTGGTTATCATTTATTTCAGTTGCATTGATTATTTATGGTGTCAGCGGAAGACTGCATGAAAAAAATGTATGGTGGAAATCAGGACGCGTTCAATTTGTCATTGTTTTAGGTTTAATACCACTCAGCATAGGGTTATTTCAACAATTTTCACTCGTTTCATTTTTAGCAAATAGTATCGCAATTCCGTGGGTTGGATTTGTGATTGTGCCGCTGACTTTATTCGGATGTTTTATTTTAATTTTTTCGGTAAAAGCCGGCGGATTTATATTATTGTTAGCAGACAAATTGCTGGCTATTTTGTGGAAAATTTTATCGTGGTTTTCACATTTATCCTGGGCAAGCTGGTATATCATGATTCCCGATACAGGGGTATTGCTTCTGGCTTGTGTGGGCATGATTATTATTTTATTGCCAAAAGGATTTTCTGGAAAATTTTTTGGAATTTTTTGGTTGTTTCCGCTGATTTTTTATCATTATCCTGCGCCACAAAAAGGAAATGTGTGGTTTACTCTGCTAGATGTCGGACAAGGACTTTCTGCCGTTTTGCAAACTAAAAATCATATTTTAGTTTTTGATGCAGGCGGAAAATTTGGAGCGAATTATGATATGGGCGAAAGCGTAGTTTCGCCTTTTTTACGTTCAATCGGCGCAAAAAAAATTGATATGCTTGTTGTCAGTCACCCGGATAATGATCACTTGGGCGGAGCAAAAACACTTTTTCATTATTTTCCGATTTTAAATGCGAGAAGCAGTACACCTGACCGCCTGTTACCATTTTCCAGTCAATATTGTTTGCGTGGCGAATCCTGGCAATGGGACAACGTCAATTTTAAATTTTTATATCCACCGCCAGAAAATTTGAATTTAGACAATAACAGTTCCTGTGTTTTATTAATTACAGATCAAGCTCATCATCATATTTTATTGACAGGCGATATCGAAAAATTTGCAGAAAAATATTTAACCGAACACGATGGAAAAAATCTTTCAGCAGATATTATTGTTGCGCCGCATCATGGCAGTAAAACTTCCGCAATGAGTGAATTTGTAGATGATATAAACCCGCGTTATGTATTATTTCCTGTGGGATACCTAAATCGCTATCATTTTCCGCATGCAAGTGTTGTGAAAAAATATCAGCAAATAAATGCAAATTTGTTAGAGACAGATAAAAGCGGGGCAGTGCAAATTAAATTTTCAAAAGACACTTTGCTTCTTTCAGAATATCGACGAGATCATTATCGTTATTGGAATTTTACTGATGGATTGGAATAATTGAAAAACGTTTCAAGATCGACGCAAGACGAATGAGGTTTCATGATGAAATATCCGGGATAGCTTCACGTTGACTTAAAGACTTAAAAGATTATCCTTTTGAAAAAATTATCTGGCGTGCCATCAATTAGCGCCCTAATCCTCAATTTCATCTAACCAAGACATGGTTTTATTATTCATCGGGTCTTCTGCAAACTTTTTTTGTTTTGCTTGCTCCAAGCCGCGTTTTAAAGACATATTAACTAAGGTTGAGCCCAAAGGTAAGCGATCTTTTGAATCACATTTAGATATTGACATATACACCTCTCGCACCGCTCACACAATCGCTTGTTTATTCCCATGCGCCAACAAATCAATCGCCATCAATAACGCTGAATTATCAATTGGTTTTTCAAACGAAACAGTCGCCCCAAGCGACTCCGATAAATCCAGATAACCCGTCGGATCCAATCTCCCGCCGCCTGAAATCGCGATAATTTCCATATTCGGATGCTTGTTTTTAACTTCTGAAATCAAGGTAATCCCGCTTTTTTTAGGCATAATAATATCAGTTACCATAATATCCGGTTCTGTATTTTTGAGAATTTCCGCGGCTTCTTCACCATTTGTTGCACTCTGGACTTCATGAGACGCACGCGTTAAAACTTGCGCCAGCATATCTCTCACTAAATCGTCGTCTTCAACAAGCAGTATTTTGGCCATTTTTATTCTCCGGTAGAAGGAGAGTGAATGTGGTTCCATGCCCCAACTGGCTTTTTACCACAATTTCTCCTTGATGTTCTTTAATAATTGAATGCACTGTCGCTAATCCCAATCCCGTGCCTTTTCCAACTTCTTTTGTTGTGAAAAAAGGTTCAAATATACGTCCCAAAGTTGCCTGGTCCATCCCATGTCCTGTATCAGTCAATTCCAGCTTGCAATACATCCCTTTGATTATATTATGAAATTGAGTGAATATTTTTTCTTCGGAAGAAATACGCCCCAAAGTTATTTTAACATTTCCTTCACCATCCATGGCATCTACCGCATTATTAATCAGGTTGACAATCACTTGATGCAGCTGAGTTTGGTTCCCTAAAATTACACTATCTTCAGCCATGGATTCGAATTGAATATTGACACTGGCCGGGATCGTCGGTTTTAACAATCCCAATACACCTTCCATCGTTTCTTTGATACAAATGGGTTTAAAATCATGTTGTTGACGCCGGCTAAACGTTAAAATCCGCGCGACTAATTCCTGGCCTCTTTTGCAGCCTTCCAACACTTTTCCTAAATTTTTATAAGGCAAACTATCAGGAGTCATCTCTTCACGCGTCAATTCCACATAGCCAATAATCGCATATAAAATATTATTAAAATCATGCGCTATGCCACCCGCCAGTGTCCCCATTGCCTGAAGTTTTTGCCCTTGCAGTAAAGCTTTTTCCAATTTTTGTTTGGTTTCTTCCGCATGCAAACGTTCTGCAATTTCTTTTTTGAAATTTTCATCAATAATTTCATAGGATTTTTTACGTTCGCGAGTGAGTTGAGTGAGTCGAATCGCTAATCCTGCCAGAATAGATAATAAAACACCGAGAGATAATATGATCCAGGCATGAAAATCAGAGGATGCGTCGATCAGTGCAGAAGGCAAAAACAACCAGGTCAATAAGCAAATGAGACTGCCGCCCACACCCGCAGCGTAAGGCAGCCAGGGAAAAGACAGGACACTCTGCTTGTTTGGATTGCGGCGCATAATTTATTTTAACTCATTGAGGCTGCAAGGCAAATTATTATATACTTACGTATGCATTCAGATGAGTAACGAGAGCTTATGCTGCTTAAGAAAATTAAACTATCGGGTTTTAAATCATTTGTGGACCCAACGACCGTACCCATTCCTAGCCATTTAGTGGCAATTGTCGGGCCGAACGGATGCGGCAAATCAAATATTATCGATGCGGTTTGCTGGGTCATGGGCGAAAGTTCAGCTAAATATTTGCGGGGTGAATCCTTAACCGATGTCATTTTTAATGGCTCCAACACACGAAAACCCGTCGGCCAGGCTTCAGTCGAATTAGTATTTGATAATCAGGATGGCAGCCTCGGCGGAGAATATGCGAGTTATTCAGAAATTTCCATCCGCCGCATGATAAACCGCGACAGCGATTCAAGTTATTTTTTAAATGGCACACGGTGCCGTCGAAAAGACATTATTGATATTTTTCTGGGAACTGGGCTTGGTCCGCGCAGTTATTCAATCATCGGCCAAAACATGATTTCAAGACTGATAGAAGCAAAACCTGATGACATGCGGACTTATCTGGAAGAAGCAGCAGGCATTTCCAAATACAAAGAACGCCGCCGCGAAACTGAGAACCGCATCCAGCATACCCAGGAAAACATGGCGAGACTGGATGATGTCAGGATCGAATTGGAGAAACAATTAAATACGCTCAAACGTCAGGCCAATGCGGCTGAACGATTTAAAGCATTAAAACAGGAAGAGCGAGTGCTTCGCGCTCAATGGCTGGCTGCAGAATGGCGTCAGTTTGATGCGAAATTAATACAATACACTTTGCAAATTCAACAGCAGGAAACAAGCCTCGAAGCCAAACAGGCTGAACTCAGCGAATTAAATCTGAATATTGATAAAAAACGCGATGAGCATCATGATTCAAATGAAATTTTTCAGGAAATTCAGCGGCGTTATTATGTCGCAGGCAACGAAATTACCCGCATTGAACAAGATATTCACCATACCAAAGAACGTCAGCGCCAATGGCAAACGGATGTGCTTCAAGTTGAAAGTGATTGGACAGACGTTAAAAATTCTCTGGAAGAAATCGAAAATGAACTGGCTGAATTGACGGAAGAATTGCAAAAACTTGAACCCGAATTATATGATGCAAAGCAGGCAGGGAAAATTGCAGCGGATGCTTATAGCCAGGCAGAAGAAGCAGTCCTTACCTCGCAAAATCAATGGGACCAGTTTAATCATCTTTCTGCAAAAACAACGCAAACCGCGCAAGTTGAGCAAACGCGTATTGTGCACTTGGAACACCGGTTAGCTGCGATTAAACAACGTAAAATGCAGCTGGAACAGGAACAGGCGCAAATTAATTTTACTGAATTGGACCAGGAAATTCATTTGCTTTCCGAACAATTAGCTCAAATAAATAATTTGTCATCTGAGCGAACACAGCAATTGAATGCCGCGCGTCAAGCCATTACTTCCGAACAATCAGCGCAGCAAGAAATCAATCAACAATTGGATCAAGTGCGCAGTCAAGTGCAGCGTTTAAAAGGGCAGCAAGCATCATTGGAAGCCTTGCAGCAAACCGCATTGGGCCAGCGGAATAATCCCGTCACAGAATGGTTGAAGAAACGCGGCTTAGAAAAATTACCTCGCCTCGCGCAGCATCTTGAAGTGGAATCCGGTTGGGAATTAGCTGTTGAAAAAGTTTTAGGGATGAATCTGCAAGCAGTTTGTGTCGATGAATTATCGCATCTGACAGACGCTCTTGATGATTTAAAGCAGGGAAATTTATGTGTATTTGCAGGTCCCGAATCAAAAAAATCACATTCTGCAAAAGCAGCTTTGCTGCTTGATAAAATCAAATCCAAATGGCCGCTGGATTCCCTCTTGGCGAATATTTTTATCGCAGAAAATTGCGACGAAGCCTTAAGCTTATGCAAATCGCTCGCACCGCATGAATCTGTCATGACGCGTGATGGAATTTGGCTTAATTCTTCCTGGCTGCGCGTTTCACGAGAAGAAAATCCTGCTGCGGGAGTTTTTCAGCGTGAACAGGAATTAAAACAATTAAGCAAACAAATTTCTGAATTGCTGCAACAGCAGACAGAGTTAGAAGAAAAGCTGCAGCAAACAAAAGAGCAATTGAAAAAACTGGAAGATGAGCGCGAGCAATTCCAGCATGCTGTTAATCAATCTCATTCTGAAATGGCGAAGAAAGAAGCAGAACGCAAAATGAAACAGGAACGGCTGACAGAACTTCATCTGCGTGCTGAACGTTTTCGCAGAGAATTAGAAGAAAGCAGCAAACAGTATGAACAAACTCAAACTGAATTAACGCAATCTCGTTCGATATGGCAGCAGGCCATGAGTGATTTGGAAGGATTTGCTGATCGCCGTGAAGCATTGGAAAAACAACGCGGTGAATTGCGCGAGCGTCAGCAAATCAGCCGTCAAAAATTAAATGAAACAAAAGAGGCTTATCATCAGTTGGAAATCCGACAGCAAACGACGCAATCACAACGCTCATCTTTGCAGCAAACCATTCAGCGCATGCAGGCACAACTTGCAACGCTCGCAGAACGTAAAACCGCATTACAAACAGATTCTTTTGTGGAAACTGATTTGCCGGAATTAGAAAAAATATTGGCAAGAGCTTTAAGCGAGCGTTTACAAATTGAAGAAGAATTGAATGCGTCGCGTCATTTTATTCAAACAATCGAATATGACGTGCGCCAGTTAGAAAATGAGCGCCAGAATATCGAACGAGAAATCGCTAAAGTTCGCGATATGTTAGAAACTGTCCGGCTTGAAGCCCAAAGCCTGAAAGTTAAAATTGAAACGATTCAGGAAAAATTAAATGAAACGCATCAGAACCTGGAAGATGTTTTAAAAGAATTGCCGGAAGATCTTGCTTCCGATGTTTGCCATCAAAAGCTAGATGATATTCTTGCGCGAATTTCAAGATTAGGTCCAATTAATTTAGTTGCGATTGAAGAATATGCATCTTCTTCTGAGCGAAAAGAATATCTGGATAAACAGCATGCTGATTTACTGGAAGGTTTGACAACGCTTCAAAATGCAATTGCAAAAATTGACAAAGAAACGCGTGCACGATTTAAAGAAACATTTGATAAAGTGAGCGAACGTTTTCAGGAATTATTCCCGAAAATTTTTGGCGGCGGCCGGGCATATCTTGAATTAACCGGTGAAAATTTATTAGAGAGTGGTGTGACAGTCATGGCTTGTCCGCCAGGAAAACGCAATAGTACAATTCATCTCTTATCAGGCGGTGAAAAAGCGATGACTGCCATTGCGTTGATATTTTCCATTTTTCACTTGAATCCCGCACCGTTTTGTCTGCTGGATGAAGTCGATGCGCCGCTCGATGATGCCAATATCGGCCGGTTTTGTGAGTTAGTCAAAACAATGGCAGAGAAAACGCAATTTATTTTTATTAGTCATAATAAATTAGCGATTGAAATGGGTGAACATTTGATGGGTGTAACCATGCATGAACCTGGAGTATCACGGTTAGTGAGTGTTAGTGTTGATGAGGCTGTCAGTTTAGCTATAGAATAGGAGCCAAAACATGGATGTATATATTGGATTTGGGTTGTTAGCTGCGGGTATTGTGGTTTTAATATTTATGATTTTTGACGGCTGGTTAAAAAATCGTAATGCGCGGATGACAGAAATGTCTGGGTTGCATGACAAAACCTCTGAGGATCCCGAATTTACTGTTGGGGCAGATGATCACGATTTGCATGAAAATTTTATTGAAAATGTTTCTCTAAACCGCGCGTCTTATAATGAAACAAGAGACTCTGGATTAGCCGACTTATGCGAAGGCCAGTTGGAGCCAGCTAAAGACGTCAGAATAGACTGGACTGATGAAGAAGAAACACCAGTGCCATCTGAAACAGTGCAATCAAAACTGAATTTTTCTGAAGAACTTCACGAAGAAGGGCCTACGCTGCATACCCATAGAGTCATACCAGAAAAAAATATGGGATTGCCGCCTGATTTGCTGGTATTAAGTGTGATGGCGAAAAATGAAAATCGTTTTGAATCCTATGATTTATTGCAGGCAATTTCTGCAGCGGGTTTACAATTTGGTGAAATGAATATTTTTCATTATTATCATGCGACGCCTGTTGGAAAAATTACTTTATTTAGTTTAGCTTCCGCCAATAAGCCCGGGGATTTTGATTTGAATAATTTCGCTGAATTTTCCTGTTCAGGATTAATTTTATTTATTGATATGGCGCAAGTGCCTGATCCGCAATTTGCGTTTAAGATGATGATGGATGCGGCCCTGCGTTTAGTGGAAGATCTGGATGGAACATTATGTGCGGCTCCCATGGTTCCCTGGAATGAAAAAATAGCTTGGCAATATCATCAAAAAATTATGCAACATAAAACTGCAGTTAAACATGACAGTAAAAACTACGTTTGAAATTGAAAGCAAAATAAAAAAATTGCGGGAACAAATTAATGAATATAATTATCAATATCATGTATTAGATAATCCAACCATTTCTGATGCTGAGTTTGATCAATTATTTCAACAGCTGAAGCGGCTTGAAGCTGATCATCCCCAATTTATAACGACCGATTCGCCGACGCAGCGCGTGGGTGCGGCACCCCAAAAAGAATTTTCAGAAGCCAAACACAGTGTTCCCATGCTTTCCCTCGATAATGCTTTCAGTGATGAAGATGTTTTGGCTTTTGATCAACGGATTCATGAACGATTAGATATTTCAGGGCCTATTGAATATACGTGTGAACCCAAACTTGATGGTTTAGCGGTGTCGATAATCTATGAAAAAGGTAAATTAATTCGGGCTGCAACGCGTGGTGATGGTACAACAGGTGAAAATATTACAGAAAATATTCGCACTATTCCAACTGTTCCATTGCATTTGCGCGGCGATGATTATCCTGAAATTCTGGAAGTTCGCGGCGAAGTTTACATGTCAAAAAAAGGATTTATCGAATTAAATAAACGTGCAGAACAAAAAGGTGAAAAGATATTTGTTAATCCTAGAAATGCTGCAGCGGGAAGTGTGCGGCAACTGGATCCGCGCATGACAGCTTTGCGGCCTTTGGAAATATTTTTTCATGGAGTAGGGTTGGTCGAAGGCGGTGTATTGCCTGATACGCATAGCAAAATATTATTGAGCTTAAAAAAATGGGGTTTGCGCATTAACCCGGAAACGAAAGTTTTAAAAAATATCGAAGAATGTCTAGAATATTATCGCAATTTAGAAAAAAAACGCGCGGATTTGGCGTATGAAATTGACGGCATTGTTTATAAAGTTAATTCTATTCGAGAGCAGCGAGAGTTAGGATTTGTTTCACGTGCTCCGCGTTGGGCGATTGCACATAAATTTCCGGCAGAAGAAGTGTTCACCACAATTGAAGCTGTGGAATTTCAAGTAGGTCGAACAGGCGCGATTACACCCGTTGCGCGATTACATCCGGTTTTTGTGAGTGGGGTGACTATCAGCAATGCGACTTTACACAATATGGATGAAATTAAACGAAAAGATATTCGTGTTGGTGATACGGTGATTGTGCGCCGCGCAGGTGATGTGATACCCGAAATTGTGGCGTCGATTCAAAAAGATCGTCCAGCGAATGCAAAAATAATTTATTTGCCAACGCATTGTCCGGTATGTCATTCGAAAATAGAACAGATTGAAGGAGAAGCTGTCACGCGTTGCAGCGGCGGATTATTTTGTGCCGCGCAGCGAAAAGAAGCGATCAAGCATTTTGCATCACGCCGCGCGCTAGATATTGAGGGTTTGGGTGAAAAGTTAGTTGATCAGCTGGTTGAAACACACACACTAGAAAATGCAGCGGATTTATATTCGCTGACATTAGAACAATTAGCCAATTTAGAACGCATGGCAGAAAAATCCGCGCAAAACTTACTGGATGCATTGGCTAAAAGTAAAAAAACCACGTTAGCTCGATTTCTTTATGGATTAGGAATTCGAGAAGTCGGAGAAGCAACAGCGAAACAATTAGCACAGCATTATGGAGATTTATCAAAATTAATGTCAGCGGATGAAGAATCCTTGCAAGCGGTTTCGGATGTGGGCCCCGTGGTTGCGAAACATATTATTTCGTTTTTTGCGGAGCGTCATAATCTCGAGGTGATTAATAAATTATTGCAAGCGGGGATCCACTGGGAAAAAATTGAAGCTCCTTTGGATTTGCCGCTCAGAGGCAAGACATTTGTTTTAACAGGAACACTCACCAGCCTGTCGCGCGAAGAGGCAAAAGAAAAACTGGAAAGCTTAGGCGCGAAAGTGGCAGGGAGTGTGTCGAGTAAAACAAGTTATGTAGTCGTGGGTGCGGATGCAGGATCGAAGCTGGCTAAAGCTCAAGAATTGGGTGTGAAGGTATTGATGGAAGATGAGTTTTTGGCGTTTTTGAAAATGGATTGATGGTTGTGTTTATTCTGGGAATTAGGTAAGTATTCGGTGGTCATTAAAAAATTTATACGGTGCTTGCATAAATGGGTGATGGGCACGGCAAAAAACACGCCTTTGCCACCCACTCTGCACTTTAAAATTATTCGAGGAAATATCGATAATTTGTTCCAAAAATCTTTTCTATTCGCTTAGCAATAACTTTTCCTATAGGTCTACGACCATTTTCCATATTTGATAGATTAGCTTGAGTTACATCAATTTTTTTAGCAAACTCAACTTGTGAGAGGTTTTCTCGAACCCGTAGGCCTTTTAATAAAGCTCCTGCCTTTGTAAACTTCACATCAAGCTTGTCAAATAATCTCTTAATTGATTGCACTGGTTTTTTTATTTTTTTATTTTCAACTAAATATTTTTCGGCAATATTTTTGGGGATTGCATACGTTTTATCATGATACGTTATATGTAATGTCGATCCATGAGCTTGAGCGTTAATACGGTGCTTTTTCGTGTGTTCCGACATAATATACCTCAATGATTTTTTGTTTTTTATCTATGACTTCCCAACAACAAACATAAGTAGGTTTTCCTTTTTGCAAATGGCAATGGCGCCTGTCGTGATCTTTTTTACCATGCAATTTCCCATAATTAGGCCAATCTGGAACCGCGGGGCCTTTACTGATTAAATCCTCGAACAATAGACGTAAAGCTAACAAAACATTCTGGCTTAGTTTAGAGGCCTGTTTATTGGCTGTACGCGTAGAACTAACTGACCACTTTTCCATAATATATATCACTTTTTGAAATATGTCAAATTATGACATATATTGAATTCTTATACACTAAGAAATATCCTAGTACACTGGATGTCAGCTAAAAGCTGGCATGACATTATCGAATATTTACAACCGCTTCAACATCCCCCGCAACACATACTGCAAAATCCCGCCATTTTTATAATATTCAACTTCGTTCAACGTATCGATCCGGCATAACATAGACGTTTTCATTTCACTTCCATCTTCTCGATGAATAATAATATTCACTGCCATGCGCGGTTTGATATGATCATCCAGATCCAAAATATCTATTTTTTCATTTCCCGTGAGTTTTAAAGTTTTACGCGTTGTACCTTCAATAAATTCCAGCGGCAAAATTCCCATCCCAATCAAATTAGAACGATGAATACGCTCAAAACTTTCCGCAATAACTGCCTTTACGCCTAATAATTTTGGCCCTTTTGCCGCCCAATCGCGCGAAGAACCTGTTCCATATTCTTTTCCCGCTACCACAATCAACGGCACATGATTTTTTTGATACAACATCGCAGCATCATAAATCGCCATCACTTCACCCGTTGGAATATATTTTGTAAAGCCGCCTTCGACCCCCGGAACCATTTCATTTTTAATACGAATATTTGCAAATGTTCCGCGCATCATCACTTCATGATTGCCGCGGCGTGCACCCAATGAATTAAAATCATTGACACTAATATTGAGCGACAATAAATATTTTCCTGCTGGACTGTCTTTCTTAATCGATCCTGCAGGCGATATATGGTCCGTTGTAATACTGTCTCCAAACATCGCAAGAATATTTGCATTTTTAATATTGTGAATGGAATCTGGTCTTGCTTTTATGTCAGAAAAAAATGGCGGATGTTGAATGTAAGTAGAATTATCCTGCCATGCGTAAGTTTGACTCTCCGGGGTTTTCATCATTTGCCAATCCGTTGTGCCGGTGAAAACATCTGCATATTGTTCACGAAACATTTTGCTATTGACTGTCGATACAGCATGGGCCACTTCCGCATTCGTCGGCCAGATATCTTTTAAATAAACCGGACCTGTCTTTGTCTCTCCCAGCGGATCTTTTGTTAAATCAATTTGTGTAGTCCCCGCTAACGCAAATGCGACGACGAGAGGTGGTGAGGCTAACCAGTTTGCTTTAACCAAGGGATGAATGCGCCCTTCAAAATTACGGTTTCCTGATAAAACTGCAGAAACAATCAAATCATTTTCTGTTACTGTTTTAGAAACAGGCGGAGGGAGAGGCCCTGAATTTCCGATACACGTCGTGCATCCATAACCTACCAAATCAAAACCTAAATCATCCAGATATTTTTGCAAACCCGCTTCTTCCAGATAACGCGTAACAACTTGTGATCCGGGTGCGAGAGAAGATTTCACCCAGGGTTTGACTTTTAATCCTTTTTCTACTGCTTTTTTAGCCACTAAACCTGCAGCCATCAAGACACTCGGATTCGATGTGTTAGTGCAGCTTGTAATCGCTGCAATGACAACATCGCCATGATGTAAATCAAAATCTGCGTCGGTTTGATAGTTTTTAGTTTTATCTTGTGCGCGATTCATTTCCTGTAATAATTTATCAAAATTTTCGCTCATAAGCGGTAAGGTCACGCGATCTTGCGGACGTTTTGGACCGGCAAGACTGGGTTCAACATGCGTTAAATCTAATGATAAAGTATCAGTGAAAACAGGGTCGGCAGAATGTTCGTCATGCCATAAACCTTGCGCTTTTGCGTAAGTTTCTACAAGTTGAATCAATTGTTCATCGCGAGCAGTCAGGCGCAGATAATCAAGAGTGGCTCGATCAATCGGGAAAAAACCGCAAGTTGCACCATATTCGGGCGCCATATTAGCAATGGTCGCGCGATCAGCAAGCGGCAAGTCTTCTAAACCAGGACCAAAATATTCAACAAATTTTCCAACCACCCCTTTTTTACGCAAGAGATGTGTCAATGTTAAAACAAGGTCCGTGGCTGTGACACCTTCTCGCAATTTCCCCTGAAGCTTTACGCCGATCACTTCTGGAATCAGCATGGAAACAGGCTGGCCTAACATCGCAGCTTCAGCCTCAATTCCTCCTACCCCCCAACCCAGAACGCCCAGACCATTAATCATCGTGGTATGGCTGTCTGTACCGACCAAGGTATCAGGATAGGCGATATTTTTACCATTTATTTGATCCGTCCAGATAGTTTTCGCTAAAAATTCTAAATTGACTTGATGACAAATGCCAGTGTCTGGCGGAACAACACGAAAATTCTCGAAGGCTTTTTGTCCCCAGCGTAAAAATTCGTAACGTTCACGGTTGCGTTGCATTTCAAGTTTCGCGTTAATGGCGATTGCTGAATGTGTGCCGTATTCATCGACCTGGATGGAATGATCGATTACGAGATCAACAGGGGAGAGTGGATTAATTCGATCAGGATCGCCGCCCATTTTTTTGATGGCATCACGCATAGCGGCAAGATCAACCACAGCGGGGACACCGGTAAAATCTTGCATGAGGACCCGTGCAGGGCGATAAGCAATTTCCCGATCGGATTTTTTATCTTTAAGCCAGCTTGCTAATGCTTTAATATCATCCACAGTGACGGTTTGGTTGTCTTCATGGCGCAGAAGATTTTCCAATAAAATTTTGAGGGTGCAGGGAAGCTGACTTAAGCCGGTCAATCCCGCTTGTTCTGCTGCGGCTAAGCTAAAATAATCATATTCAGTATGATTGACGGTTAATGTGCGGCGTGTTTTTAATGTGTCGATTGGGGTCATGACAAGAGTCTCCTCGGAATGAGGGAGGTATTATAAATTGAGGTTGTATGATAAACAATGTGAAAGAATATTTATTGGATCTGCAAAATCGCATTTGTAAAAGTCTGGAGGCTGAGGATGAGCAGGGAATATTTATGGAAGATGTTTGGGAATATCAAAATGGCATGGGCGGGGGAATAAGCCGAATTCTTGAGAAGGGAAAAGTGATTGAAAAAGCCGGAGTCAATTTTTCTCATGTGTATGGAAAAGCATTGCCGCAAGCGGCGACAGCTAAACGACCCGAATTGGCTGATTTGCCTTTTCAGGCACTGGGCGTGTCAGTAGTCGTCCATCCTGATAATCCTTATGTGCCGACAACGCATTTTAATGTGAGATTTATTTTGATTGAAAATAAAAATTCACAAGGGTGGTTTGGAGGAGGATTAGACTTAACGCCGTATTATGGTTTTGAAGAAGATTGCATTCACTGGCATCGTGTTGCGAAAGAAGCGTGTGATCCATTTGGCAAAGATGTTTATATGCGATTTAAAAAATGGTGTGATGAATATTTTTATTTGAAACATCGTAATGAGCCGCGAGGAATCGGCGGATTATTTTTTGATGATTTGAATGAGTGGGGATTTGAAAAATCATTTGGTTTTATGCAAAGTGTCGGTAATAGTTTTATGCAAGCCTATCAGCCGATTATGGCAAGGCGAAAATTACATCCGTTTGGCGAACGAGAAAAGAATTTTCAATGCTATCGGCGGGGACGATATGTGGAATATAACTTGTTGTATGACCGTGGGACCTTATTTGGTTTGCAGTCGGGAGGACGGACAGAGTCTATTTTGATGTCGCTGCCGCCAGAAGTGAGTTGGAAATATAATTGGAAGCCGGAAGAGGGAAGTCCAGAGGCGGAGTTATATGAACAATTTTTAAAGATTAGGGAATGGGCATAAATAATAAAAACGAGTTTAATTTAATCTATTTTTTTGACTTTTTAAAATTCTTATTCTATACTTCGCGTGGTCATAAATTGCGGTTTTTGGCGCTGAGATATAGGTCAGATTGCCTGCTAAAAAATGCGCGCATAGTTATTCATATGTAAGCATTTTTTAGCAGGCAAGATGACCTATAGATCAGATGCCCAAAACCGCAATTTATGACCGCGCGAAGTATAAGATGCGCATTACGTTAATATAACAAGCGAGGCGGTATGCATTCTTCAAACAAGCAAAATTTTGAACAACCGAGCGAATCAGATATTAAATCTGCTATCAAAAGAGCTACGGGAAATATTAGAGGAGATTTTATTAGCAACAAGTCACAAGACTACCTCACTGTCTCTCCTTCACTTGATAAAAGTAACGTTATCAGATCTATTATTTTAGAAAAATATTTTTTTTCAGGTTCTTATTCTGACATAATAGGAACCCCTTTTGAAGATCATTATTCCCCTTCGAATATAGACCAGTTCCAGAAAGATATGACGGTTGCGATATATGAGATGATAGAAAAAGAAATTAAAGAGATTAAAAAAATAACTTTCACTCCACAGCAAATCGAAGAAGCATTGTATGAGGCGGTTAATATTCATCGAGCTATCAGAAATAGTCTTAGTCAGACTATAAAACATACTGATTTCATTCAGCATCGCGAACAAAATGAATTGACAAAGATTATTTTGGGTCGTTATCAGACAATAATGGAGCATTATTATAAGGGTATACAGCCAATCGACCTTTTTATTTTCGTTTATAATGTAGTTGTCGACTATCAAAATACTTTTCAAAAACAGTTTACTCCTCAACAAATTGAAGATGCTATACACACTGCGGCGGCCCTGCATAATGACAAAAAATTTGATTCCAGACTTGAATCTAAAATCCATTGGAATGAATCAGATATTAAATTTGCTATCAAACGGGCTGTTGAGCGGATTAGGGGAGACTTTAGTATCAGGTCAGGAACCACCTTTTCTGTGCCTGAATCATATGATTCAAGTGATCTTGTTACATCTATTATTTTAAAAAATTATATTCAAGTAATGGAATCTCCTTTTGAGAATAATCGTACCCCTGAGAATATAGACCGTTTTCGAGAAGAAATTGTAAATAAGCTGTATGCACTCATAGATGAAGGGGTTGGAGAAAAGCGAGGACAAATAACTCCTCCTGCACCAGAGGAAATCGAAAAAACCTTGTATAAAGCATCTAATATTTATCGAGGCATCCAAAGCAGTGTTGATCAGCTTAACGAAACTGAAAAAGCTGAAGATTGCGAGTCAAAAACAAGGGGAGAGTCTGTTTTAACAAGTATTATTTTTAAGCATTATGAAGAAATAATGATAAAGGGAATGGCTGGGTTTTCTCAGGGGACAAAAAAAATAGCAGATATTTACAATGGATTTTATACTGTGGTTATTAACCATCAAAATAGTTCCCCAAAGAAATTTTGTCGTGGCGAGATTGAGCGCGCTATACAGAATGCGGCGACTCAGTATTATAATGATCCGCTGAAGCCGCTTAGGCGTCCAGCAAGACTTCTTACGATCATAGAAGTACTGATGGAGAAAAAAGATCAAGTTAATATTCCTAAAAAGTTAGAAGAAGTTGATAAGATCCTAACAAATCTAATGAAGCGTGCAAGTTCTATGACAAAAGTGGAATTAGAAGAGCTGGAAATATTGCTATCAAAATTTCGGAAATTACAATCTAATAATCGGAATGAATCAGAAATTGTACCTAGGATTTATCAAGCCGTCCAAAATAGTGTTGATAAACTTAAAAAAGCTGAAGAAGCTAAAGATTATGAGCCAAATGAATTGACGGAAGTTATCTTAAATTATTATGAGCAAATAATGATAAATGGAATGGCTGAGCTTTCTCAAGGCTTAAAGAAAATAACGGACATTTACAATGCATTTTATACTGTGGTTACTACCTACCAAAATGCTACCCAAAAACAATTTACTCCCGAGCAAATTGAACGTGCCATACACAGTGGGGCGGCTCGGTATTATAATGATCCATTAAAGCCGCTTAGGCGCCCAGCAAGGCTTCTGGAGATTACAGAAGCACTAATAGCGAAAATAATGAGAAAAGAAATAGTTGCTTTTCCTAAATTTAAAGAAATTGATGCGATTCTAAAAAATATAAAACCTGCAAAAGAAGAAGTGGATAACTTTGAAAGATTGCAATTAAAATTGAGGGAATTAAAAAAACGATTTAGTGATTTTGTAGCATCAGAAGCAGGATTAGAAGTTGATGACACCCCCAGACAACTAGATTTACCTCCTCCTTATCAAATGGATCCTCCGCCTTTTGATGAAGCGAAGCAATCCTCGCAAGCTAATCTTCATTCTGAAGCATGCGTCATTCATGCAGAAGTCAAGAAGGAAGTTAATCAACCTAGCCCTGTTGAAACATCCGATCCTCAATCTACTAGCCCAACGCCCCAACAAATCCTGGCAGAATCGGCAAAGCAGCAATTTGTTGAAAACAATAGAGCAAGATTATTAGCTGGTGAAAGTGATCCAGAGTACTTTGGATATTCACTTAAAGAGATTTTAGATATAGGAGTAGCTGTAAAAAATCAAAATGATAAATTCTATGGCATTAAGCTAACTCTGATCGATTTAAAATGGATAGATGAAAATGGAGAATTAGGCAAAAATGCACCTTTTGTTGTTCAGGAGCTGTTTAGAGAATTTGATAAAGCGAAGCAACCCGCGCAAGGTAAGCCTGTGCTGTTTTCTTCTCATTCTGAAGAATGCGTCATTCATGAAGAAGTCAAGAAACCTGGACTTGTTGAAACATCTGGCGCTTATGTTGGATCCTCAAATTTTTTCTCACAACCTAGCCGAACGCCCCAGCAAGTCTTGGCAGAATCGGCAAAGCAGCAATTTGTTGAAAACAATAGAGCAAGATTATTAGCTACTGAAAGTGATCCAGAGTACTTTAAATATTCACTTAAAGATATTTTAGATATAGGAGTAGCTATAAAAGATAAAAACGATAAATATTATGGTATTAAGCTAACTCTGATCGATTTAAAATGGATAGATGAAAATGGAGCATTAGGCAAAGATGCACCTCTTGTTGTTCAGGAAATGCTTAACAAAGAGAAAGCAAGCTTAGCAAGTGGTGCAGATGCCTCTAACTTTCAACCTTGCGTCTTAGGATTTAACCGCGGAACGTAGGCAACACATTAATTTTTGATAATTCCTTCGCCATAAAGAATATCAAACTACGAAATAGAGGAACATGAGAAAGTAAATTTTTCATACCTCCTTCCCCTTTCCCCTTCCTCCAAGAAGAGCACTTGGAGGAAGGGGGACGCTCCGATACAGATGCGCTAAATTAGAGCGTCCCCCTTCCTCCACACGCTTTTTGTGGAGGAAGGGGAAAGGGGAAGGAGGTATGAAAAATTTACTTTCTCATGTT
>DATIJV010000067.1:0-12491 GCA_035478255.1 Gammaproteobacteria bacterium | reverse complement strand
TACTTAATGTCCGGGATCTACTTATCATTTGGGTGGATCCCGGACATTAACTCACTCTAAATTCGCGAAAAGCGCGAATTAAGACTGAGTAAATTCCGGGATGACGCTCTAATCAGCTTTCGCTTAACTTAATGGCAGTGCGCCTTTGCCCACCCTACACTTTAAAATTATATGCCCTCTAAGAAATTTAGATAAATTCAATACCCGATTGCTGGAAAATGAGCTATGCTTACCCTTGAGAGTTGACCGAGACAGTCGCTGTTTGAGATTTTCTCAAATGGAGGAAAGTCCGGGCTCCAAGGGCGAGATGCCAGGTAACGCCTGGGAAGCGCGAGCTTACGGAAAGTGCCACAGAAAATAGACTACCGAATGAATAATTTGGAAAAGGTGAAAAGGTGCGGTAAGAGCGCACCGCGCAACTGGTAACAGAAGCGGCACGGTAAACCCCGTCTGGAGCAAGACCAAATAGGAACTTATGCAGACTTGTCTGCAAGTGCGGCCCGCACTTTAAGTTCGGGTAGGTCGCTTGAGGTGTTTGGTGACAGACATCCCAGATAAATGACTGTCCATGACAGAACCCGGCTTATTGGTTGACTCTCTCTTTACTTTGAATTTACTTTGAATTTAATACCTCCTTCCCCTTTCCCCTTCCTCCAAACGAAAAGCGCGTTTAGAGGAAGGGGGACGCTTCGATACAGATGCGCTTAATTAGAGCGTCCCCCTTCCTCCAAGTGCAAAGGGGAAGGAGGTAAAAAAGCGAAGGAACTATCAAAAATTAATGTTGCAGTGTACAATTAAAGTACGCCTGCGGTTTTCTTCAATCAAAACACTTCAATCTCTCGCAATCTGAGCGCAGAATAAGTCAAACTTAGCGTGGCGGCGTACTAGGTCTTTTTATGTTCGCGAGGAAGTGGTTTTCCCAATACTGCTCCAGAAATTTCCTGCGACTTAGCTGCCGCCCGACCGATGCTTATTCCATATTCTCCGTCGGGCAAAAATTTGCTATAGAGTTGGGCTGTCGCAGTTTTCCTGGTTTCCATACCAAAATGCGTTAGCATCTGTTGTTTTTTGCTTGCATTTGCTTTTATTGCTATTTCCTGTATTTTTATCACGGCTTCTTCTTTTGTGCATTTTCCTGACTCAGCTTCCTCAATTTTTTTTCGCATTTCAGGTACATTTGTAGTGCCTTCAAATTTTTCTTGAGCGATCTCACTTTTTATATCTTGAAAAATGTTGTCTATTATTCTAATTTTTTCTTTCTGGGCTTCAATTTCCAACATCTTGTTTCGCACATTTAATGTATCTGTTCTATCAATTCTTAGTATTATGTTATACAAACCTAAAGCCTCGTTTAATAAAGTTAATTTATTTTCTGAATTTTTTGTCGACTTTTCTGATGAACAACAGGAAAGGGCTTTTTGATTAAGATTCGCTAAAGCTTCTTTAAAAAATTCAGGGTAAGATGCTCGAAGATCTATTCTAAGGGTCTTTAAAATATCTACGCAGTCGCTAATTCTATCTATTTTATCTTGTATATTGCCTGATGAGCTATTCAGAGCTGCTCTAAATTGTATTACCGCATGATTTTTCTCGTTTTGCTCATCCATGGCTTGGGGATTAATTCGAAGAATTTTTTCATAACAGAGAGAAGCTTCATAATACGATTCGCCTGGATATGAAGCTAAAGAAGCTACATTAAAGTGCATTTGCGCTTTGCTTTGTAGAGCTTCGATATCTTCACTGTTAAACAATAAAGCCAACTCATAACTTCGCAAAGCTTTTTTATAAAGATCAAGTTTTGATATTTCAAAAACTTGCTGGCGGCCGGAAGGATCTTGTTGATGTACCAGTTTACTTTTACCTTCAAAAGAGTTGGCGTCCTGAATATGTTTTTTCGCTTCAAGCTTATGTTGAGCTGCATATTCGGCTAATATATTGTTTGTTTTGTCTTCTGTACCATCAGTTTCTCTCTCTATTTTTCTCAGCCTGGCACAAGCATCGTGTAACCATTTTTTTGACTCATCAGAGAAAGTAAAGCGCATTGTGCGATCCATAGTTTTAAGTTCATCTTCAGCTTTCTCGAAAGGTGATCGTTCTTGTTTAAAATCGGCAGGCGGTTGGGGAGTATAGATCTTAACCTCTTGCTCCGGCGGACGATTGAGTGATGGATAAGTTCTGTAATGTTTTAATGCATTACCATAGAGCTCACGATGATCATTTAAACATTCAAAAGCTTCAGCTAGTTTTTGAAATTTTTGGGTAGCTGATTCTCTCAAAGCCGGTTCAACTTTGTCGGGATGTATTATTTTAGACAATTTATAGTAAGCTTTCTGGATTTTTTTGTCAGGTGAAGTTTCTTCTACTCCTAAAATTTCATAGTAGTTAGGGCTTACTTGCATCTTTCTGCGATAAGAGCTTGTAAAAGCCTCGACAAAAATAATACCGTTATTTTCTTCTATTTCAAATCTAGGTTGAGAATGGCTGTCCATCTTGCAAACCCTCAATAATTTATACAGCTCGTTTCTTATAATTTTAGCATGAAACCCCTAAGAGATAGAATCAATTTTAAACAATTGAAATAAAAATGGAAAAAAAGAGACACATCATGGCGAATACTGGATCCAGTTATTCAATTCGTTCAAAAATCCTTTAAAAATACGATCTATGTGGTAAAAAGTGGTTTATTGTGGGAAATCGTGGTATATTCTTTGCTATAAGAGGCAGAACTTATAGATTCCAGCCCCATTTAGCAAAAGGAGAGTGACGTGTTTAGAGGCGTCAACGGAATCAACATCGATGTGAAGGGTAGAATAGTCGTTCCTACCCGTTACCGCGAGCGCTTGCAAGAAAGCCGCAGCTGCATCGTTTTGACCATTGATACTGAAGAAAAATGTCTGTTGCTT
Source organism: Gammaproteobacteria bacterium (assembly GCA_035478255.1). GTDB lineage: Bacteria > Pseudomonadota > Gammaproteobacteria > DSM-16500 > DSM-16500 > DATIJJ01. Next base: position 9,588 of record DATIJV010000067.1, on the reverse strand, counting down.
TATCCCTTGACCGCTTGGGAAGAAATCGAAAACAAACTGGCACAATTACCGAGTTTTAATCCCGCAGCGCGTCGAATCCAGCGTTTACTGATAGGTCATGCAACTGAGGTTGAATTAGACAGCCATGGTCGTATACTCTTGCCTCCGTTGCTGCGTGAATATGCAGGTTTATCCAAGCACGCGATGTTAGTCGGACAAGGTAAAAAATTTGAATTATGGGATGAGGCGCATTGGCAGGAACGTCGAGGCCAATGGTTATCAGAAGAATCTTCATCAGATGGAAACTTGCCTGATGAAGTCAAAAACCTGTCGTTGTGAGAACAATATGGTAGCTTGTCGAATGAAAGAAAAATTTAATGAACATCAATCCGTCTTGCTGAAAGAAGTGATTGAGAATATGGCGATTAAACCGGATGGTGTTTATCTCGATGCGACGTTTGGCCGTGGTGGTCATGCGAGAGCGATTTTGCAGCATTTAGGCCCTAACGGACAATTGCTCGCAATGGATAAAGATCCAACTGCAATTGTTTATGCTCATGAACATTTTTCTTATGATCCTCGTTTTACGATTCAACATGCTTCGTTCAGAGAGCTTAAAAAATTCGTCACAAAACAAAATTTATCCGGCAAAATAAACGGAATTTTATTTGATTTGGGTGTTTCTTCTCCGCAACTGGATGATCCTGACCGCGGTTTTAGTTTTATGCGTGCAGGAAAACTTGATATGCGGATGGATGATTCTCAAGGTGTTGATGCGGCGAGTTTTCTTTCTAAAATTGATGAAAAAGAATTGGCAGATGTGTTATGGAAATACGGCGAAGAACGTTTTTCCCGACGTATTGCAAAAGCAATTGTCACGGCAAGACAGGAAACACCCATTACCACTACGATTCAATTAGCGGAAATTATCGCAAAAGCGATACCTGTGTGGCCTAAAGGAAAACATCCTGCAACGCGAAGTTTTCAAGCGATTCGTATTGCAGTGAATCAGGAACTTAAAGAGTTAGAGTTGGGTTTGGCACAAGCCATGGAAGTCTTGGAAGTAGGGGGACGTTTGTTAGTGATTAGTTTTCATTCGCTGGAAGATCGGTTAGTCAAACACTTCATGCGGCACCAGGAACAAGGTGATGAAATCCCGCATGATTTGCCGATTAAACACATGGACATTGAATTACGTTTTAAACGTTTGGGTCGAGCCGTTAAACCAGATGATCTGGAAATGGCTGCCAATCCTCGTGCAAGAAGTGCAACCTTACGGATAGGGGAGAAACTACTATGAACGCAGCAGCTCGTATACTGAATCAAGGCGTATTATCGCACGGCTGGGTTATTTCAGTCTTATGGAAGCGGTCACAGCTTCCGATGCTTTTAATGATTATGTCTGTGCTAGTCACTGGACTTGGCGTAATTTATATGACCAATACCACGCGCAGCTTAAATGCGAATATCCAACAAACATTAGCAGAGCGTGAACGGCTTCATGTGCAATGGGGGCAGTTATTATTGGAAAAAAGCACATGGATCATGCAAGCACGCGTTCAGAATCTTGCTGAAGGTAAACTGGGTATGATTGTTCCAGGCAGCCATTCGGTGGTCGTAGTTAATCTTAATCATGGGTAGAGCGGATGATAAATTACAAATTACCTTAAGTTCTTGGCGTTTTTATTTTTTAGGCCTTTTTATACTGATGGTCGTTGCCGGATTGACGATACGCGCTATGGATCTTGCAATTGTCAAACGGCGTTTTTTACAAAATCAGGGTGATGCGCGCTCATTACGTGTCATCACTGAACCTGCTTTTCGCGGCATGATTACGGATCGTGATGGCTATCCTCTGGCGATCAGTGCTTCTGTTTTTTCAGTCTGGATTAATCCGAAAGAATTTGTGATGAGATCCCGATCGTTACAATCTCTCGCAAATTTATTGGGATTAAAAACAAAAAATATTCAAACGATGCTCTTGCAAGATAAAAATAAAAATCGCGAATTCGTTTATATCAAACGCCAGGTCTCTCCTCCCATTGCAAATGCATTAAAATCTCTAAAAATTAAAGGTGTGTATTTACAACAAGATTACAAGCGTTTTTATCCCGAAGGTGAAATCGCGGCGCACGTGATTGGTTTTACGAATGTTGATGATCAGGGGCAGGAGGGATTAGAGCTTGTCTATAATGACTGGCTGCGCGGAACGCCTGGGAAAAAACGCGTGATTCAGGACCGAACTGGCCGCGTGATTGATGATTTGCAGCTTTTACAGCAACAAAAACAAGGCGCTGATTTGCAATTAAGTTTGAATCGGCAAATCCAGTATTTAGCGTATCGTGAATTACTCGATGGCGTGAAAAAAAATCTCGCCGCTTCCGGTTCAGTGATTGTTCTGGATGTCAAAACCGGTGAAATACTTGCAATGGTGAATCAGCCTTCATTTAATCCGAACAACATGACAGACCAGAAAAAAGAAAATTTTCGTAATCGTTCTGTGACCGATATTTTTGAACCGGGTTCAACAATGAAATCTTTTAGCGTTGCAACGGCATTGGAAAGCGGCAAATATAAATCCGATACATTAATTGATACCAGTCCTGGCTGGATCCATGTGGGAAATCACACACTGCGTGATGAACATGTGAAAGGAATAATTAATTTAATGCAGGTTTTGCAGTATTCCAGCAATGTTGGAATGACAAAAGTCATTTTGACTTTGCCCCCGCATCAGTTATGGAATTTTTTGCATCGCATGGGATTTGGTGAAGTGACAGGTGTCGGTTTTCCCGGAGAACAATCTGGAAAAATGGTCAATCGTCCTGTTTGGAAACCTCTGGCTTTAGCGACTTTATCGTTTGGTTATGGCATTTCTGTGACGGCATTACAACTTGCACATGCTTATGCAACGATCGCAAATGAAGGAATAAAAATTCCCTTATCTCTGGTGCGTGTCGACCAACCCCCTCAAGGCGAACGTGTTTTAGATCGAAAAATTGCGCTGCAAATGCTTGATATGCTGCAATCTGTTTTAGCAAAAGGCGGCACGGGTGAACCTGCGCGCGTGCCAGGTTATTCTGTTGCAGGAAAAACAGGAACTGCCTGGATTTCAGAAAATAAAAGTTATCAAAAACACCGTTATACTTCTTCATTTGTTGGTATTGCGCCTGCAAGTCACCCGAGATTAGTTGTTGCAGTTGTCATTCATGATCCTAAGGGTAAACAATTTTTAGGCGGGTATGTGTCAGGCCCTGTGTTTGAAAAAATCATGGAAGGCTCACTTCGTATCTTAAACGTTCCACCCGACGCGGCCTGATTTTTTAATCAAATATTATGATAAAAAATAAATCAATACACTGAACAATATATATTTTATAGCCAGAAGGCAGGTCTCTTCTTAATAATTCCTTAAGAATTCTTCTCTTATAATAATTTTTAGGTGCGTAAATAGCCCAGTATTGTTTAGGAATTTAACCCTAATACTGGCCACCAATAACTCAAAGCGTATTGAATCACAGGGAGACACTGTATTCTTATGTTAAACAGACAAATTTCTCAGCTGGAAACGGATTTAAGAGCAGTAGTAGAAAAAGAGCTTGGTTGGGATTTAACAGATATGAGCGCTGAAGATGTGGGTTTTTTCGCGCAAATGTATTGCAAGCTTTCATTTGATCCCGATGCCATTAATGAGCAAGCTTATCAGAAAGTTAAACAACCCGGTTTAGAACAAGACGAAAAAGTAAAAAATAAAGCAGTCAAAGAAGCAGCATCGTTAATTTGGGAAGCGAATGCAGAATTTGAGGCTTTGAAGTCACAAGTCGAAATTAAAAGACAATTAGCTCGTTGTTTTGAGCATGGCTCTGTGGACATGGGAATTGCTCCCGATCCTTTATTAGAAGAAAAATACAGCGTAGGGAAGGGGCCAGACAAATCAAAATCAGAAGAATTTTATACCAAGGTGACATGGTATACTCGATGGCGTCTTTTCGGGATCCGTGCAAATCGTTTCCTGGATAATTTTGATGCCGGCATTTTGAAAGACGATAAAGTTACAAATCCATTTTTAAATTTTTTTAGTAGTAATTTTACCAAAATTGTAGCTTATGCAGGTTTGTCTTATTTTGTAGAATTGCTTTTTGATTTGGGCATAATGTTTCGTGCTGCCTGGAATGCATCGCCGGGGGAAGGATGGAAGATGTTCAAAATTACCTTCCTAAAAGGTGATCGGCCTTACAGAATAGGAAATGATTCGTGGGGAGTTGGAAATCTATGGGCTATTCTGGATCCAGCGTTATCTCCTATTATTAATTTAGTATTATTTACTTATGACTTTATTGCAGATACGGTTAAATTATTTCATCACCGATGGAGATGGAACCGTTTGCTTGATAAAACCAAAGCAAAAACCGTTGAACTGGAAAGACAAATATCACGAGCGAGACTCGATGGTCACGATCCCAGCGAGCTAATCGCAAAGCTTGAAAAAAATAGGCAAATTGAAAAAAGTATCAGGGCAAGTAGACAAACTGTTTATGAGAAACGAGGTTATTTACTTTTTATCACGACACTTATTTTAATTGGCATGGTTTTTATTCTGGTGCCGAAAATCATTCCAGCGCTGGTAGTGACGGGTGTGATAGCAAAATTTGGTCCAACTGTAATTGCTAAAATCGGGGCAGGACTTGCTTGGGCTGGAAGTATAATCGGCGGGTTGGGTAAAGCTTTAATATATGATACGGCATGGCCAGCGCTGAAAAAGAAAATGGGCTGGGGACAAAAGCCTAAACTTTCAGAAATAGAAATGACAAGGAAAAAGGAAAAACAGGAAAAACATCTGAAAAATAATGAAGGTGATCATAATAAGATAGTCAAATTACTCAGCTCCAAAAATTTATATATCGACACATCAAACGATTCACCCGAAATAAAACCTGAACTTCTTACTCCTAAAGATATTAAAAAAGCCGCAAAATATGGGCTTGCCTGTTCCAAGTCTTTTAAAGAATCTCCACCCAAGCCGCTACTGAAAAGATTTTTTTCCGAACCTGTTTTGGCTGCTGCTCCTTCTTCTTCCCGACCCGGTTTGTCCCCGGCCCATTCTGCTCCGCTTCCTGGTGGCCATATGCGAACTTCTTCTGCTCCGCTCTATCATCATAAACAATCTTCCTCAAGTGTATCTGGGTTGCGGGAATATGATGATATAGATGACAGTCGGCATCGGCTATTATCATCATCTATGGGATAGATGCCTATGGGTGAAAGGGGAAGGGGGCGAAAAACTTAAGTTTGATTTCCATTTCATAATGACTTTTACCCCCTCTCATCATATGATGTATACACCTTAACCACACAACACACTTTTATGACATTTCCTTTATCTCACGTACTCGCGGAATTTTATTCTGACTCGTTGCCTGAAGTCATCATTTCTGATTTGACGTTAGATAGCCGTCTTGTCAAACCGGGCAGTCTGTTTTTTGCCTTGCCCGGCACACAAAAAGACGGCCGTCACTTCATCGATGAAGCAATTCAAAAAGGTGCTCATGCTATTTTGACTGAAGCCAAACAGCTCGCGCTCGATTGGCAAAACTCAATCCCAATTATTTCGCTCCCCGATTTAAAAAATAAAACCGGCAAACTGGCTGCCCGATTTTATGATAACCCCGCACAAAAAATGCGAATGATCGGCGTAACAGGAACCAGCGGCAAAACATCTTGCACACAATTTATTGCTTCTGTTTTACATCACTTAAATATTTCCTGTGGAATGATTGGAACACTCGGCAATGGATTATATGGCGACATAAAACCCAGTCATTTGACAACACCCGATGCAATTACTTTACAAAAAACATTGGCTGAATTTTTTAAACAAGGTGCAAAAATGACAGCGATGGAAGTATCTTCACATAGTTTGGACCAGGGCAGAGTGAACGGCGTGGAATTTGACGTTGGAATTTTTACAAACCTGACGCGCGATCATCTGGATTATCATCATACAATGGAAGCATATGGTGCCGCAAAAAAACGTTTGTTTGATCAATCAAAATACGCGATTGTGAATGCAGATGATGCATTTGGACGAGAGATACTGAAATCTTTCAAGGGACGTAAAAATGTTTTGGCGTATAGTTCAGAATTAGGAAAAAAAACTCCAATTTATGCTGAGAAAATTCAATTAAATCATTCAGGCATCAAAGCGCATCTTGTCACGCCCTGGGGAGATGTCAATTTAACTTCAGCCCTCGTTGGACAATTTAATTTAGATAATTTATTAGCGATTATTGCAGCATTATGTGTGGTTGATATTCCCTTGCATTCCGTGATGGAAAATATTCAAAAACTTCAACCTGTTGAAGGACGCATGCAAGCATTTGGGGGTGATCAGCAACCGCTTGTGATTGTAGATTATGCGCATAAACCAGATGCATTGGAAAAAGTGTTGATGACTTTGCGCCAGCAATGCCAGGGAAAATTGTATTGTATATTCGGTTGTGGAGGCGATCGCGATCGCGGTAAAAGACCCTTGATGGCAAAAATTGCAGAACATTATGCAGATCAGGTGATTGTTACGGATGATAATCCGCGGCACGAAAATCCTAAGCAAATCATCCAGGATATTTTGCAAGGTTTCACAGATTCTTTTCGCGTCATCATAGAGCATGATCGCGCTAAAGCAATTTATGATACGATCCAATTTGCGGTGTCTTCAGATTGTGTTTTAATAGCGGGAAAAGGCGCGGAAACTTATCAGTTGATAGGTGATGAAAAGTTTCCATTTAGTGATGCAGAAAAAGTTAAAAAAGTTTTAAATTTAAAAGGAGATAGTTCCCAATGTTAGTCTGGCTAAGTGAATTATTAGCAAAACATTTTCATTTTTTTCACGTTGTTCAGTACCTGACATTGCGCGCTATTTTAAGTACGCTGACAGCACTTGCTGTTGCATTATGGGTCGGGCCCATCATGATTCGCTGGTTAAGTCATTATCATTTAGGCCAGGTCATTCGTAACGATGGTCCGCAAAGTCATTTAGCTAAAGCGGGCACACCGACCATGGGCGGCGCCCTCGTTTTAATAGCAATTACTTTAAGTACTTTATTGTGGGGAGATTTGACTAATCGCTATGTCTGGTTAGTTTTATTAGTGACAATAGGTTTTGGAATTATTGGCTGGATAGACGATTACTTGAAACTTTTTTTAAAACATAGCCGCGGTTTGCCTGCGCGTTATAAATATCTTTTTCAATCGATTTTAGGATTAAGTGCTGCATGTTATCTTTATTTCACTGCAACCTCACCAGCTGATACCGCATTAGTTGTTCCATTTTTTAAAGACATGCTGGTCCCGTTAGGATTTTCATTTATCGTGTTCGCATATTTTGTGATTGTCGGATCAAGTAACGCTGTAAATTTGACAGATGGATTGGATGGTCTGGCAATTTTACCGGCAGTGATGGTTGCTGCTGCATTAGGTGTGTTTGCTTATGCAAGTGGTAATATTAATTTTGCAAAATATCTTGCGATTCCCTATGTGCCCGGTGCGGGAGAAATTATTGTATTCTGCGGTGCGTTAGTTGGAGCGGGTTTGGGTTTTCTCTGGTTTAATACCTATCCGGCCCAGGTTTTTATGGGTGATGTAGGCGCTTTATCACTGGGCGCTGCGCTGGGTTTAATTGCTGTGATTGTGCGTCAGGAATTGGTTTTGCTTGTCATGGGCGGCATATTTGTTTTAGAAACTGTTTCGGTTATTTTGCAAGTTGCTTCGTTTAAATTAACGGGCAAACGCATTTTTCGTATGGCACCCATTCATCATCACTTTGAATTAAAAGGCTGGCCTGAACCGCGGGTGATTGTGCGATTCTGGATTATTAGTTTTGTTTTGGTGTTGTGCGGGTTAGCCACATTGAAGTTACGTTAATTGGAAAAGATCATGGGTCACTCAGAAAATTTGCATGTCATTGTGGGTTTGGGAAGTTCAGGTTATTCGGCCGCGCGGTATTTGGCGAAACAGAATGTTCCTGTTGCGATTACAGACAGTCGACAAAATCCGCCAAATTTAACCGAGTTTCAAACTGCTTTTCCTGATATTCCAGTTTCTCTTGGAAAGCTGGATAAAACTTTGCTGGCGGAAGCTGCCAAGATAGTGATAAGTCCGGGAGTTTCGTTGAAAGAACCTGTTATTGCAAATCAATTATCACGAGGAACGCCAATTGTTGGGGATGTTGAAATATTTGCAAAAGTGACACAAGCGCCAGTGATTGCGATTACCGGCACAAATGCAAAAAGTACGGTGACAACGCTGGTTGGAAAAATGGCTATGGATGCGAATGTGAACGTAGGAGTCGGCGGAAATCTCGGTGTGCCGGCGCTGGATTTGTTAATAACACCTGCACCTGAATTATTTGTTTTAGAGCTTTCGAGTTTTCAGTTGGAAACAACTTATTCTCTCGCGCCAAAAATTGCGACGGTTTTAAATATTACGCCAGATCATATGGATCGTTATGCGACATTTCAGGATTATTGTAATGCAAAACAACGTGTTTATTCTCAGGCAGAAATAGCTGTGTGTAATCGTGAAGATGCGGCAACAGTCTGTCTGACGCCGGTCAAAAAAACATTCTATTTTACCTTGAATGAACCGAGAGAGAGAGAGTTTGGTTTGTTAAACAAAAAGGGTGAAGCGTTTTTAGCATTTGAAAACCAAGCGTTGATGGCTGTGCGTGAGCTGCCTAGTTTAGGGCGGCATTATCAGGCGAATGCACTGGCTTCTCTTGCAATTGGGCATGCGTATGGTTTATCGATGAATGCGATGCTGCAAACCTTACGGGAATTTAAGGGATTAGCGCATCGCTGCCAGTTGGTGCGTGAACGCGATGGCGTGCGTTGGTATAACGATTCTAAAGGAACGAACGTGGGTGCGACATTAGCGGCGATTGAGGGCTTGGGCCCTGAGATAAAAGGCAAACTGGTGTTGATTGCCGGCGGAGTAGGGAAGAATGCGGATTTTTCACCGCTTGTTCCCGCGATTACAAAATACGTGAAGAGTGTGGTGTTGATTGGTGAAGCCGCGAAATTGTTGGCGAATGTGATGGGTAGTTGTGTAGAAATTCATTTTGCAAAAAATATGAAAAATGCGGTTGAGATTGCAGGTGAGTTGGCGAAAGCGGAAGATAGTGTTTTGTTGTCGCCGGCGTGTGCGAGTTTTGATATGTTTAAAAATTTTGAGCATCGGGGTGAGGTATTTGCAGAGATTGTGCAGGGTTTGTAATTTTTAATATGCGGTGGGCACGGCTGAAAAGCGCCTTTGCCCACCATACACTTGTAACTATATGATTAATAACATAATTCCAGAAAAATCTCAGAAAAAAAGCTAAAAAAGGGGTTTTTTTGCGTTTTTATGTTGTAACATATTGATTAATATCAAGTATTTTTAAAATTCTCAGTGAAGGGTTACTCATCATCCTGGTAACGCGGATATTCGTTTTGAAACATCAGATTATGACCGCGCGAAGTATAGTTTCTTTGCTTTTTTACCTCCTTCCCCTTTTCCCCACTGCCATTAAGTTAAGCGAAAGCTGATTAGAGCGTCATCCCGGAATTTAGTAGC
>DATIJV010000066.1:0-7118 GCA_035478255.1 Gammaproteobacteria bacterium | reverse complement strand
TAAGAGTGAGTAAATTCCGCGATGACAACAAGATGACAACAAATGGGGCTGAGCTATTACCTTTTTTACTGCTTATTACCTTACAGCCCGCGCCAATCGTGGGCTGGAAAGGTGGCTAAATTCCTTAGCTTGATGCCTATGGGGGAAAGGGGAAGGAGGTAAAAAATTAATGTAACACTAATAAACTAATTGACGACACCTCCTAGCCAATCAATAATTTCATCTGAAACTGCTTTCACATTTTTTTTATCCGTCAACACTCGAAAATCTGCAATTTCCTGATACAATGCCTCACGTTCCATCTGCAATTTTTCTAAGACTTCCTGACGGTTTTCAACCCGCAGCAAAGGTCGCCGGCTTTCATTCACCGTACGGACTTGCTGATATCGCAAAGAAACTTCCAGATAAACCACCATGCCATTATTTTGCAAAATGATACGAGACTCAGGAGATAAAACCGTTCCACCTCCTGTCGCCAACACAATATTTGATAAATGCGCTAAATCATCGACAACAGCTTCTTCTCTTTTGCGAAAGCCCATTTCGCCTTCAACATCAAAAATCCAGCCAATATCCACGCCGGTTCTTTTTTCAATTTCTTCATCTGTATCATAAAAATCCATATTCAATTGCGCAGCTAGAAATTTTCCAACACTGCTTTTACCAGCGCCCATGGGCCCGATCAAAAATATATTTTTATGTTTTGAGTTCACAATCTACTCCAACGCTTTTTTTGGAGTTTAACACAACCTTGAATCTAAATTCAGCAGTAGTTCCTTTAGGTTGAATGACAATCATCCATCAATAATTCTCGGCGTAATAAAAATTAACAATTCTCTTTTATTTTCTGCTTTATTATGTTGTGCGAAAAGCAAACCTATCACCGGAATATTGCCGAGAAAAGGAATTCTCTCTGTCGAATCTCCCTGACTTGACTCAAAAATTCCCCCCAATACAATTGTTTGTCCATTCCTTAATAAAACATTGCTGCTAATTTGTCGTGTCGTAATGGCTGGCACCCCCAAGACCTCGCGAGAACTCGGTCTATCCTGGTTCATTTGTAATTGCAGCTGTACCCGATCATTGGGTAAAATTTGCGGTGTCACTTTCAAACTCAGCACCGCTTTTTTAAATGCCACGCCTGTTGCACCGCTGCGGCTAATTTCCTGATAAGGAATTTCTTCGCCCGATTCAATCGAGGCCGGCTGTTGATTCGCTGTAAATAAACTCGGACTGGAAATCAGTTCACCTTTTCCTGCATTTTCTAATGCTGCTAATTGCACATCAAGCAAAGAGCCATCAACCAGTTTCGCAACTGCTAAAGAATATGACGCCGGCGGAGACGCAGCCAACGCTGTCCGCTCCGGCGCCTCTCCTTTTTGTATGGAAAAATGAATACCCAATTGCCGCTCAAAATCACTGTCCACACTCGCGAGACGCGCTTCAATCAAAACCTGTTTGACTGGAATATCGATACGTTTAATTAATTTGCCAATGATCGCAATACTTTCCTGAATATCTCGCACACAGATCTGGTTCGTACGAACATCCATTTGCAAAAATCCGCGCTTGGATAAAAGAGAATGACCGCCATCCTGAATCAAGTGCGCAATATTTTCAGCTTTAGCATAACGAATTTGCCACACTTGCGTAATTAACGGCGCTGTTGCCATAAGAATTTCCTGCTGCTTCCATTCAGTCTGTTTTTCCTGTATTAAAAGATTACGCGGCAGAATCATCCACACACTATTTTCCTGAAGTTTTGTCAATCCTTCTGAATTTAAAATAAAATCAAACATTTGCTCTGCAGTCATATCATGCAAATGCAATGTAATACTGCCATGCACCCAGGAACTCACAATAATATTCTGTTTTAACGATTTCGCAATAATATGCAGAGCATCTTGTACAGCGATATTTTGCAAATCAATCGTCATACGTTTTGAAGGGTCAATGGGTGCGGCAAATAAATTATTGGCTATAAAAAATATTAAAAAAAATAATAATTTTTGCATTTCTACCTCGTTTAATTATAAAGAATTTTTTCAAACGGATCTCCGATAGTATTTTTATTTTGGAAAATCGCACTGTATTGATTGATTGCTGGATTGATACAAACATTAAATACATCCAGCTTTAAGTTCAAGATTAACTGCTCATGTCTATTTAAAAATTCAGCCTGCCGAACAATAACCGGAAAACATAAGCTTGAAATTCTTTTAATAAATTCTGTAATCTGCTGAAAATTCCCTAAAAAAATAGCGTTAATCGAAAATATTTTATTGGATTCACTGTCTTTAATTTCCGACACTGAATCCATTGATAATCCACTATTCTCCGCAGTCTTAAAAAATACCTGCATAATTTTTTCTTTATCGATTCCGGGTATGATGCGCCGAGAAGAAACCACTGGTTTTATGTTCTCTTTTTTTATGACAGAATTTTTTAAATTTTTGACACGTTCACTTGATTTTGACAATGTAAAAATTTGCTCTGTCAAATCAATTAATCCAACAATAAAAATCAATACAAAAATCACCCTATATCGCATAAAACCTCAAGAAATAATTAGATTAAATTGCAAAAAATCGGATTGCCTGAGATGGGAAAAAGTCAGAATTTTAGTAGAAAAACCATATTGTTTAATACGGCACATCTCTATTGACTTTAACAAAATGAAAGTGGACTTTATCCTTCCAATAATTTCTGTTTGATTTTCCTGAAAATAAAGATGCGAAACAGATATATGGTTTTGGCCAAGACAATTCATAAAATTTAACAACCCGTCGATATGTTTTTTTGAGAATTTCACCTGATTGATATATTCTGAGCCTATCTCCATTTCCATCGGGTTAAAATTTTTTTCTGGAGATAAAAAAAATTTATTTTCTAAAGTTGAAATTTCTAAATGCGATGCCAAATTTAATTTAGATAAAAAAACATGAGCCAGAATAAAAATAAACAGAAAAATAGCGGATAAAACAATAAGCAATCTCAAGCGCTCACGTTCGCGCTGCGCCTTGATTTGCCGCCAAGGCAGCAAATTTATGTTATTCATATACTCCTCTCAAAGCCAAACCAAATGCAAGCAGATATTTTGAATCGTTTTTCAGATTAAAATCTGGATTGGCAGAAACCTGCTTAAAATAATTGAGATAACTCACTGATATAGGTAGTATTTTTTCAAGAACTGATTTTAACTGTTCCAGCCGAGACAAATCGCCGGTTAAGATAATTTTTTTTATATTTTTTTCAATTGTCGAAAAAAATTGTATTCCTCTTTTTATTTGCTGAAAAAAAAGATCTTCTATTTCAAGAGAAACAGGATAAATTGAAATAATTTTTCCGTTTTTTAACAAAATTAATTGTGCGGAAGAAAAATCAATGTCTAAAATAACACACGATTCTGCGCGTTTATTTTGTGGCAAGATAAAATAAATAGCGCGGGCAATTGCATACACATCAACATCTACAATTTTAATTTTTAAACCAGCCATGTCGCCCGCGCGCAAATAAGTTTCTACATACAAAGACCGCGCAGCAATTAATTGTAATTCAATGTCATTTTCATGCTGCTCCATTGGAACAAAATCAAAATAAAGAGAGCCATCAGTGCCCGGCAAATAATCATTCATATTGGCGCGGATTTCCGCATCCCTCTCTTTATCATTTAAACAGGATGCTACACGAATGGATTTATTGATGACGTGGGAAGCGGGCAATGCCAAAGCAGCATGACAATTTTTTGCATCGACAGCCTCCATTAATTCTTTGATGACAAGGTACAGTGTCTCACTCCCGGAAAGAGAGCCAGAAGGGACGTTAGCTGAAGCAAACCCTTCAATCATGATGTCTTTTTTAATTTGCTTGAGCTTCATCAAGCTAAGCTGTCCGTGACGCACAGCAAGGCCAGCAAAAGCAGGAGTTTTCCTGAATAGCATATATACCTCTCGCACTTGAATTTTAGGTTTTTTAGCATCTCATCTTGCATCGACCTTTAAACGTTCTTCAATCGAAAAATCTCGCTGTAGAAAGAGCTACAGCTGCGATTTTTCTCAATCAGAACGTTTAAATCTCTCGCAATCTGAGCGCTAAAAAACCTAAAACTCAAGTGCGAGAGGTATAATTTCCTTGAAAATTAAAGAATAAACGCGGGCCAAATAATGTTTTTGATTGGGTTAGAGGTAAATATGATGAGAGATTAAATAATAAATCGCTTAATATATTGGACATTTTTGTAGTAAAATGCAAGTTTATTATTAAAAATTGCGTTGCATATGAGATATCTCTGGCGTTTTTTAAAAAAATCATCCATTTTTTTTATTGTGGCCACTGGCGTTGTTGTCATTGGCGTGACTTATTATATTGAATTTCAATTACCTGATATTAATGCTCTCAGCACTATTCAGTTACAAGTCCCCTTACAAATCCTGTCGCATGACGGGAAACTCATTGCAGAATATGGTGAAAAACGCCGTATCCCCATACCGTACAACAAAATCCCGCATGAACTCATCCAAGCCGTGCTCGCTACCGAAGACCAGCGTTATTTTCAACATCCCGGCATTGATATTCCGGGACTTGCCCGTGCCAGTCTGATTCTGCTTGCAACAGGAAAAAAAATTCAGGGCGGCAGTACGATTACCATGCAGGTAGCGCGCAGTTTTTATCTCAATCCGAAAAAAACATTTGGCCGCAAATTACGTGAAATTCTTCTCGCACTCAAGATCGATCACAAGCTCAGCAAACAAAAAATATTAGAACTTTACCTGAATAAAATATTTCTGGGCAATCGCGCGTATGGTGTGGGTGCTGCAGCGCAAATTTATTATGGCAAGACGCTTGATCAGTTGACGCTCGATCAATACGCGATGCTCGCAGGCTTGCCAAAAGCGCCTTCTGCATTAAATCCTATTGCGAATCCTGAAGCGGCAAAAAGGCGCCGCGATCATGTTCTATCGCGCATGTATGAAGTGGGTTACATTGATCAGGCAACCTACAAAAAAGCCCTCGACGCTCCGCTGAATGCGCATTATCACGAATTACAAACGCAAGTGAAAGCGCCGTATGCGGCTGAACTGGTGCGTCAACAATTAGAACAAATGTATGGCGATAATATTTATACTGACGGTTATTATGTTTACACGACCATTGACAGTCATTTGCAAGATATTGCGAACCAGGCAGTTCGCGAAAACCTGCTCGCTTATGATCAACGTCACGGCTATCGCGGCCCGGAAAATAATCTCGGCACGCCAAATTTGAATCATATGCAAGAATGGGAAAAAACTCTCAGCGCGATTCCGGTTTTAGGCAATCTGGAACCTGCCGCAGTCGTCGATATGACAAATAAAACAGTGACTGCCTTGCGAGCGAATGGAAACCTGGTGGTGATTCCCTGGGATGGGCTTGCCTGGGCACGTCCACAAGTTAATGCGAATTATTTGGGGCGCAAACCTCATTCCGCAGGTGATATTTTAAAACTGGGTGATTTAATTCGTGTTGTGAATATTAATCAAAGCTGGCGGCTTGCACAAATTCCTAAAGCAGAAGCGGGTTTAGTCACATTAAACCCCTGGGATGGTGCGATTCTTGCACTCGTGGGCGGCTTTGATTTTCAACATAGTAATTTCAATCGAATTACGACGGCTGAGCGCCAACCCGGCTCGAGTTTCAAACCGTTTATTTATTCTGCGGCGCTTGATCAGGGTTACACGCTCGCAACGGTCATCAATGACGCGCCGATTGTTGTTGAAAATCCAACCGACAACAGTTTATGGCGTCCGCAAAATGATACAAAACGTTTTTATGGTCCGACACGTTTGCGCGAAGCATTAATTCATTCCATTAATCTTGTTTCGATCCGATTATTGGATCAAATTACGATTCCGTATGCGGTGAATTACGCGCAGCGCTTTGGCTTTGGCCCATCACAATTGCCGCCCACTTTGTCGCTGGCACTCGGTACAGCACTGGTTACACCGCTGCAAATGGCAACCGGATATGCAGTCTTTGCAAATGGCGGATATAAAGTCGTGCCTTTTGCAATCGATAACATTCGAAACTCGCAAGGCCAGGTGCTTTATCAAGCCAAACCTCTGACAGTCTGCCGTAATTGCACGCCCACACAAATGCAACAGCCAGAAACACCGCAAGCACCGCGAGTCATCAGCGCGCAAAATGCGTTTTTGATTAATTCCGCTTTGCATGATGTGATTGAGCATGGCAGTGCCATTCAGGCTCGCAGCTTAAAACGAAATGATTTATCCGGCAAAACCGGCACAACTCAAAATCAGGTCGATGCGTGGTTTGCAGGTTATAATCCAGATTTCGTGACCCTGACCTGGATGGGTTTTGATCAGCCGCAATCATTACATGAATATGGCAACCAGGCTGCATTACCGATATGGATGGAGTTTATGCAAATGGCACTTAAGGGACGCCCAGACCGGCCGCTTGAGCAACCGCCGGGGATTGTCAGTGTCAAGATTGATCCGCTAACGGGGAAACGCTCTTTGGCGAATGATCCGGTAGCACAGTTTGAGTATTTTATGACACCGTATGTGCCGGATGATGATAGCAAACCGGCTGCATCTCCTGCGGAACTTGCCTCAACACCTGCGATGGCTCCAGCTGCAACGACGACGGAGGATGGGGGGTTGTATTGACCCGGATATACCTCTCACTAATCATTTTTAGGTATATCCGGGTCAAGAGCCTGCTCAAAATTACTCAAATAAATGTTCAGTCTCTTTTAATTTCTGTTGTAACGCTTTAATTTGATCTAATGATATTCCTGTGGTTTTTTCGACAAAGGCAACTTCGCACCCTTCTCTTAATAAGAGTTTAGCCACTTCAAGCTTGCCTTCTTTTCTGCCTTTTTCTCTGCCTTCTTCTCTACCTTCTTCCCTGCCTTCTTTTCTGCCTTTTTCGATGCCAATTCTTTCCGCGCTAGTAATATATGCCATTTTTTTTGTCTCCTCTAATTCACAAACCTCTTCCAGATATTCTATCTCAAGCGGATTCGGCAAACCAATCAACCAGTCGATAAATTTATAAATATTATTTATCTCTTCTTTATTAAACCCTTTTTCATAAAGTCTTCGCGTCAACGCGAA
>DATIJV010000065.1:0-3563 GCA_035478255.1 Gammaproteobacteria bacterium | reverse complement strand
TTCGCGTTGACGCGAAGACTTTATGAAAAAGGGTTTAATAAAGAAGAGATAAATAATATTTATAAATTTATCGACTGGTTGATTGGTTTGCCGAATCCGCTTGAGATAGAATATCTGGAAGAGGTTTGTGAATTAGAGGAGGCGAAAAAAATGACATATATTACTAGCGCGGAAAGAATTGGCATTGAAAAAGGCAGAGAAGAAGCTGCATTTAAGATAGCTAAACTCTTATTGAGAGAAGGATGCGAAATTGCTTTGATAGAAAGAACCACTGGGATTTCATTGGCTCAGATTAAAGCGTTGGAGCAGAAACTAAACGAGACTGAGCGTTTGCCTGAACAATTTTGAAATTTGCTGGTTCTGTAAGATTATTTTTCGCTGTGTTCACCGTTTTCCCTGACAAGGAGGTCTGTCATGTTCATGAACGTTGCACAAAAGCTCATCCAATCTCATCTTCTCGATGGAGAAATGGTTCCAGGTACAGAAATTTCTCTTAAAATCGATCAAACACTCTGTCAGGACGCAACCGGCACATTAGTCATGCTTGAACTGGAAGCCATGGGAGTCGATCGGGTAAAAACTGAAATTTCCGCGCAATATGTCGATCACAATTTAATTCAGGAAGATTTTAAAAATGCAGATGATCATATATTTTTGCAAAGTGCAGCGCGGCGTTTTGGCATTTGGTTTAGCCGCCCCGGTAACGGCGTGAGTCATCCTGTGCATATGGAAAATTTTGGCAAGCCGGGAAAAACATTATTGGGATCGGACAGCCATACGTGTGCCGCAGGTTGTCTTGGGATGTTAGCAATGGGGGCTGGTGGTCTGGAAGTTGCATTATGTATGGCAGGCCAGCCTTTTTACGTGAAAATGCCGAAAATTTTTGGCGTGAAACTTGTGGGTAAAATGCCAGAATGGGTGAGTGCAAAAGATGTGATTTTAGAAATGTTACGACGTTATGATGTGAAAGGCGGCGTCAATAAAATTATTGAATATTATGGCCCCGGTGTCAAAACGCTGACAGCAATGGATCGGCATGTCATTGCGAATATGGGCGCAGAACTTGGCGCTACCGCAACAGTTTTTCCATCTGATAAAGAAACATTAAAATTTTTACGCTCACAAGGCCGTGAAGAAGATTGGGTTGAATTAACAGCAGACAAAGGCGCCAAATACGATCAACAAGACAAAATTGATTTATCAACCCTTGAACCATTAATTGCCTTGCCTTCCAGTCCTGGTAAAGTTGTTCCTGTTCGTGAGGTAGCGGGTCGTGATATTTACCAAAGCTATGTGGGTTCTTCTGCGAATCCGGGATTTCGTGATTTTGCGATAGCAGCATGGATGGTGAAAGAAGCGCGCGCGAATTCGAATGTGTCATTTGATATTAATCCTTCATCACGTAATCAGTTAGAAGATTTGGCAAACAGTGGTTTGCTGGGTTATTTAATTCATGCAGGCGGACGCATTCATCAAGCAGGCTGCAATGGCTGTATTGGCATGGGACAAGCGCCCGCCACAGGAAAAAATAGTTTGCGAACTGTTCCGCGCAATTTTCCAGGACGCTCAGGAACGCTGGAAGACAGTGTATATTTATGCAGTCCTGAAACGGCAGCAGCTTCTGCGATTACGGGAAAAATTACTGATCCACGCACGCTTGGCATTCCTTATCCTAAAATTAAATTACCTCTGCACCCAACAACGAACAAGGGTATGTTGGAAGTACCCTTGCCGCTAGACGAAGCGCGCAAGGTAACCCTGATCAAGGGCCCGAATATTGCATCGCTTCCGCATACCGAACCTTTGTCTGATATGCTCCGTTTACCCGTTTTGTTAAAAGTCGGCGATAATATTTCGACAGATGAAATCATGCCGGCGGGCGCGCGCGTATTACCTTATCGCAGTAATATTCCAAAGATCAGTGAATTTTCATTTGATGTGCTGGATGATACGTATGCAAGGCGCGCGCAAGCAATGCGCCACGAAGGAGGCCATGCGATTGTAGGGGGTGAAAATTACGGGCAGGGGTCGAGCCGCGAACATGCGGCCCTTGCGCCGAGATATCTAGGGCTGCAGTTGGTCATCACCAAAAGTTTTGCGCGCATTCATTGGCAAAATTTGATTAATTTTGGCGTTTTACCGCTGACATTTGTGGATCCTAAAGATTATGACAAAATTCAGATGGGTGATATTTTGGTTTTAAATCATTTGCGAGAAAAAATTCAGACAGGCGGCGATCTCGCGGCAAGCATTGAAGGAAAAAATATTACAATTCCTTTGCAGCATAATTTATCACATCGACAAATTGAATTAGTGTTGGAAGGTGGTTTGATTAATTGGGTTAAAAAAGGTTAAAAAATTTTTATGCAAAACCAAAAAAAATTTTTCCAGTGGGATGATCCATTATTATTCGGAGAACAATTAACTGAAGAAGAGCGCATGGTGCGCGATGCAGCGTTTAGTTATGCACAAGAAAAATTAGCACCGCGCGTGCAGAAAGCTTTTCATGATGAAATATTTGATCGGAATATTTTATTTGAAATGGGCGAGCAAGGTTTTTTGGGTGCGACGATTCAAGGTTATGGATGTGCAGGCATAAATAATGTGTCTTATGGTTTACTTGCGCGTGAAATTGAGCGAGTCGATTCAGGTTATCGTTCAGCGATGAGCGTACAATCCAGCTTGGTGATGTTTCCGATTTTTAAATATGGCAGTGAAGCGCAGCGTGAAAAATTTTTACCGAAATTGGCGACTGGCGAATGGGTTGGATGTTTTGGATTGACTGAGCCGGATCATGGTTCAGATCCAGCTAATATGGATACGCGCGCAAAAAAAGTCGCGGATGGTTTTTTATTGAAAGGTACGAAAATGTGGATTACGAATTCACCGATTGCAGATGTTTTTATTGTCTGGGCGAAGAATGATGCGGGAAGAATTCGAGGGTTTATTTTAGAAAAAGGCATGAAAGGATTATCAGCGCCTGTCATGCATGGCAAATTGAGTATGCGTGCATCATTGACAGGTGAAATTGTGATGGAAGATGTGTTCGTGCCGGATGAAAATGAATTGCCGGGTGCGGATGGATTGGCAGGGCCTTTGGGGTGTCTGGATAGTGCGCGTTATGGAATTGCTTGGGGTGTATTGGGTGCGGCAGAATTTTGCTGGTTTGCGGCGAGACAGTATGTTTTGGATCGAAAACAATTTGATAGACCTCTTGCGGCGAATCAATTGATTCAGGCGAAATTGGTGAATATGCAAACGCAAATTACTTTAGCGTTGCAAAGCTGTTTGCGTGTGGGGCGATTGAAGGATGAAGGAAAAATTGTAACACCGATGATTTCTCTGATTAAAAGAAATTCGTCGTTGATTGCGTTAGATGCTGCGCGGCAAGCGCGAGATATGCTGGGTGCGAATGGAATTATGGAAGAGTATAACGTGATACGTCATATGTTGAATCTGGAAACGGTAAAAACGTATGAAGGGACGGTGGATATTCATACGTTGGTTTTGGGTCAGGCGATGACGGGGTTGCAGGCGTTTAAGTAGTTTTTGTACCTCCTTCT
>DATIJV010000064.1:0-14400 GCA_035478255.1 Gammaproteobacteria bacterium | reverse complement strand
GTTGGCGCTCAGCTTGCGAGAGATTAAAATGTTTTTTCTTCGAAAAAGCGCAGGCGTACTAGCCAGTACGTTGAGCATTTTTCGAAGAAAAAACATTTTAAGGTCGAAGCAAGATGAGTGATCACACCCTAAAATTGAATGTGGATAAGGCACTAGATAAAAAAAATAAAAAGCTGCTGCTGATTTTATGCGGCGGGGTGTTATTGATGTTTGGCTTTTGTTACATGCTAGTTCCCTTGTATGAACTGGTTTGTAAAAAAGAAGGAATCAATGGCAAATCTGTGAATAGTGCCGCAGCCTATGGTCCCGGCATAAAAATAGATACGTCTCGAACGATTAAAGTGTATTTTACAACGACTTTACATAGCGGGCTTAAATTTAAGTTTATTCCCTTGCAACGCTCTATTGATATTCACCCAGGCGAAAGAAAACTTATTTACTTTTATGCAGAAAATCAAAGCGGGGGTGATATGACGGTGCAGGCGATCCCAAGTATTACGCCGATGGACGGCGCACGATTTTTAAAGAAAACGGAATGTTTTTGTTTTACCCAGCAATATTTTTTCAAAGGTGAAAAAGCAGATATGCCGGTGTATTTTTTTATTGAGCCGGAAGTTTCTAAAAATATTAAAGAAATTACCTTGTCTTACACATTATTTGATGTAGCGGGGTATGTTAAAACAGAGCAGCATTTTACAAAAGGCAGAATTGATCTATAGCTCTTCAGATAAATATTTTAGATTATAGCATCTCATCTGAACACCATCTCAAGATTTATTTTTGCAAAAAAATACTCGAAATACTGCAAGTATTCCTCCGCTTTTTTTGCAAAAATAAATCTCGATCTGGTGCCCATATGAGCGCTATAATCCAAAATATTTATCTGAAGAGCTATATAATGCTTCACTTTCGCCAAAAGGCATACCTATTTAAATTTAAATTGAGTTTTTCACTCTTATGCCTGTTTTTATTAGGTTTGTGCATTACGTTAGGAGTGTGGCAATTACATCGCTATAACTATAAAAAAACATTATTAACGATATATCAAAAACGTGTGACAGAAACACCTAAAGAATTTAAGGAAATACTGGCCGCGAAGGATTTGCAGTTTCAATCGGTAAAAGTGCAGGGGCGTTATCTCGCTTCTCTCACTTTTTTGATACAGAATCGTTTTTATCATGATCAGCCGGGTTTTGAAGTGTTGACACCTTTAGAAATTCCTGGCGATGAAAAATTATTACTCGTTGATCGTGGATGGATCAAAGAGCCAGACGATGCCAGATTGTCAGTGACAAAAAAACTGGAAGTCAAAGGGCATATAAAATTACTGAATGAGTATCAATTTATTTTAGGCGATAACATTTTGCAGCCTGAAAAGACACCGCATGTTGCACAGCGAATTGATATGAGGGAATTTAGCCAAGTGACACATCGTGTATTTTATCCCTTTATTTTACGGTTAAATGCAAATGAAATGAATGGATTTGTTCGAGAGTGGACGATTGTGACAGTGCCGCCAGCGCGTCATATGGTCTATGCGGTGCAGTGGTTTCTATTGGGGTTGGTGTTGTTGATAGCATATGGCTGTTTTTGTTGTGAAGAAGTATAAAGAGAAATGAAAATGCAAAAGACCTGCAAACAATTATTTTTTTTATTATTTATTTTCGCGGTGCCTGTCATCAGCAGCTGGTTTTTATTTCATTACCATGAGCATTTTCGTCTGAAAACATTAAACCATGGAACATTATTAAAATCACCCATTGATGTAAATTATTTATCAGAACAAAATGCTCAAAAAAAATGGCGTGTTCTTTATGTATCGAATGAAACTTGCGATTCAGCATGCAAGCAAATAACCCACCAATTAAATCAAGTGCAAAAAGCATTAGGCAAAGACAGTCATCGCGTGTTCATATTATTCATGAATAACAAAGAGGCTTTATTAAAAAAACTTCAAACAGATTTCATGCAGCATGAAAAAAACTTTGTAATCAACAATAAAATTTATTTAATCGATCCGCTCGGCAATTTATTCATGTATTACTCAGACACGACCGATCCCATGAGTATTTTAAAAGATTTGAAACGCGTACTCGAGGTATCGCAAATTGGCTAGAACTCATTTTAAAAATTCTTTTCTCGCAAATTTAAGTTTAAGTGCGAGCATTTTTGCGTTATGTGTCATTGCGCTCGGTGCTTTCACGCGATTAATTGATGCAGGGCTCGGCTGCCCGGATTGGCCTGGCTGTTATGGCCATATTATCGTTCCCGCACACGATTCCGTTACTTCATTAATTGTTTACAAAGCCTGGGCTGAAATGATTCACCGTTATTTCGTCGGTGGTTTAAGCATTTTAATTCTCACCATTATTGTATTAATTTTTGGTAAAAAATCTCTGCGATTTCGCAGTAATATCATCTTTGCAATTTGCCTGATCGCATTGTTAAGTTATCAAATCATGCTCGGCCAGTGGACTGTTACTTTAAAATTATTACCCATTATTGTGACGCAGCATTTATTAGGCGGATATTTAATTTTATCGATTCTCTGGTTAATTTTTCTGAATAATTCTCTCAATCAAAAAAAATCGCATGTTAAAAATATTTTGCCCTGGGCAGTGTTGGGGCTCATTTTTTTATTATTACAAATTACCTTAGGTGCCTGGACCAGTACAAATTACGCTTCATTAAGCTGCACCGATTTTCCACTGTGCGTCAATGATCAAGCGATGCATTGGCATTTCAAAGAAGCTTTTAATTTGTTTTCACCTGCTGGAATAAATTATGAAGGCGGCGTATTACCCGCCATTATTCGTCAAACTATTCAGATGCTCCATCGCCTCGGTGCTTTAATTCTGATTTTCTATTGGCTTGTTTTTTTCGCGATGGCTAACTTAAAATTAAAGCATCGCCCCGATTTGCTAAAAATTATATATATCATATTGGGTTTATTGTGCGTGCAATTATCTTTAGGTATCAGTAATGTTATTTTTCAACTGCCATTAATCATTGCATTAAGTCATACTGTGGTTGCAGCATTATTATTAATTTCTTCAGTCACATTAATTTTTCGTGGGGCAGTATGAATTCATCAATACGAGACTACATTGAATTATGCAAGCCGCGCGTGGTGATGCTGATGATTCTGACTTCTGTCGTCGGAATGTGTCTTGCTCCCGCAAAATCCATTCCGCTTGTTCCTTTAATTTTTGGGAACCTGGGTATTGCTTTTGTGGCGGGAGCTGCGGCAACGTTGAACCATATTGCAGACCAGCACATTGATAAACTAATGCGGCGCACGCAATTCCGTCCTATCGTTCAAGGAAAAATTACTACGCGTCACAGCATTGTTTTTGCGATGCTGTTATTTTTTACCGGCATGATGATTTTGTTGTATTTTACGAATCTATTAACCGCTAGTTTGACTTTTTTATCATTAATTGGGTATGCATTGGGTTACACCATTTATTTGAAATATGCCACACCGCAAAATATTGTGATTGGCGGCATTGCGGGAGCAATTCCTCCGTTACTAGGCTGGACTGCCGTAACAGGTTCTGTCAGTCCAGAAGCTTTGTTACTGGTTTTGATTATTTATATCTGGACACCGCCGCATTTCTGGTCGCTTGCGATTCATCGTTTTGATGATTATCAAAAAGCAAAAGTGCCGATGTTACCTAACACACATGGCATTCCCTTTACAAAATTAAGCATTTTACTTTATACCATTTTATTGGTTCTCGCGACTTTGCTGCCATATTTGATTGGCATGTCTGGAACCATTTATTTTGTCGGCGTAACAATCGCCAATTTTGTCTTTTTGCTTCATGTTATCCGTTTATTTTTTAGTGATGATAGACGCCACGCCATGGCTTCCTTCAAGTATTCGATTTATTATTTGGGAATATTATTTTTATTATTATTAATTGATCATTATTATTTAATTGAAAGAGGTATGCTATGACTGATGCTCGTTCTCCCCGAAAAAACAGAAAATTAATTTTTATTATTTTAGCAGTGATTATTTTAGTAGCTGCCGTTGAAATTTATTTTGGATTTTTACAAAAGCGCGAAGTGGCCAATAACGTAAAAATTGACGGCGTTTTTCTCGCTCAAACCAAAGAAATTAATGATTTTCAATTAATGGATGGTAAAGGCCAACCCTTTAACAAATCCAGTCTCAACGGCCATTGGACAATGATGTTTTTTGGTTTCACAAATTGCTCGATGGTTTGCCCTACGACGATGGCTGCACTGTCTGAAATGTATAAAAAATTAGAAAAAGATTTGCCGTCGGCACAATTGCCGCAAATTGTTATGGTTTCGGTTGATCCTGATCGTGATACGAAAAAAAGAATGCAAACGTATGTGAAATCATTTAATCCCAATTTTATTGGTGTACGCGCAAACATTACGGAAACTGTAGCTCTGGAAAATCAATTGCATATTGCGGCTGCTAAAATTCAAGCGGATGGTGCGGGCAAAAATCGATATACAATTAATCACAGTGCAGAAATTTTATTATTTAATCCAAAAGGTCAATTGCAAGCTTATTTGTCTTATCCGCATCAGGCAGAGCAAATGGCTGAAGATTATAAGTTAATTATTAAAATGGTGGGATGAGGGCTTGGTTTTATCTGGAGATAATCATGCGTTTCTTAAAAATGATTTTAATGAGTATATTCATGTTGAGCTGTTCTCAGCAAGGATCTGCCCTGCACGATACCAAAGGCAACCCAATAGAAGTGTCGAGTCTTAAAGGAAAATGGGTGATTGTAAATTACTGGGCTGCCTGGTGCGACAGTTGTCTCAAAGAAATCCCGGAATTAAATAGTTTTTATGAGCACACGCAGGATAAAAATATTGTGTTATACGGCGTAAACTATGATCGTATGCCTATGAATGATTTGCAAGCTGCGATCGATAAAACCCATATTATTTACCCTGTTGTGCTGGAAGATCCCGCAGAAACCTGGCCTTTATATGGAATTGATGTATTGCCTGTCACTTTTATTATCGATCCAAACGGCAAAGTGGTAAAAAGGATTGTCGGAGCGAATACAGAAAAATCTTTGTTTGCTGCGTTGGATGAACTTCAAAAACATATACCTCTCACTGAATGAACCTGAAAAAGAATTTTCATATTGTATGGATTATCTGTGTGTTGATATTAAGCGGGTCATCAGGCTTTTTCATTTCGCTGTATCAACATCAGCACCAACATAAAAACGCTGTACAATTGATTGAAACTTTCCATTATCCTGCTGCTTTTGTGAAGCAGTTGAAAGGAGACTCCCGCGCAGGCGAAAAAATTTTCAAGCAATTTTGTGTTTCGTGTCATGGGAACCCGCCCATCATTGATATTAAAGCACCGAGAATCGGCGATACAAAAGCATGGCGTCCGAGACAGCAAATGGGCATGTCAATGCTCATGAAAATCACCATCATGGGTGTTGGCGCTATGCCTGCGCGCGGCGGCTGTTTTGAATGTAGTGATGAACAATTGCGCGAAACTATTCGATATATATTAAAATCAAGCAATTAAAAAAATTTTTTATTCCGTATTAATAATTTCTTAATCTATTTTTTGTATTTTATGAAGATTTATAAATATTTTAAGGATTTTAAATTATGCATCTAAGAACAATAAAGAATACAGAGGAAAAAAAAGCAGGGGATGAATTTTATGCATTACAGCAAGCAGCAAGAGTAGGTGCGGAGCAATTGTTGGGAAAATACACGCATGCTAAATCAATAATGCACGGGATTATGTCACCTCAACTAAAGATGTTGAATGAGGAAGAGAAAATATTTTGCATGAAACGTTATTTGAAAGAGATACAAGAACATGACGAAGGAAACGTGTCTTGCATGACTGAAAATCGAAAGAAAGAGCTTTCTGGGATGAAGGCGGAGCGATTATCTACTCTACATGAGTTGGCCAGTCGGCTGAATTTTATTGCTCCAAATTTTTCGGAAGAAAAATCGTTCTCTATTCCAGATTCAGCTGAAGTTACTGTGGCGGATTTAAAAAATCTGGACTTGCAAATTTCAACTCTGGAAGAGAAATTAATTGCAGCGGAAGAAGTTCATGAAAAAACATTATCTTCTGAGGATCTTGCTCGCATTACAACAGAGCTCCAAAATAAAATAGAGCAACTGATAGCTGAGATTAATGATGAGACCAGAGAATATTTAAACTTAAAATTACTTGAACGACAAAAAAATTATGTTGATAGCAGTACAGAAAATATAATAAACAAACATTCTTTTCTCATAACAGATAGAACGAATTTGAGACGTTATGTGCGTGAATTGCAATTGCATCTGAAATATTTGAAAGAATTGAAAAAAATACTGCTTTTTATAGCAGAAAAAGTTTCGGAGAGTGGTTTATTAATTGCCAATTTAGTATTTTATTATACGCCAACAGAAACGCTACGCCGTTATAGGAGCTTTTTTTTTCTTCTGAAGAGCTTAGATGAAGAATTTCCTTCTCTTTTGCAGAGTTTTCATAGAGACTTTCCTTGTAGGGATAAGGCTGATATGTTGGCTTATTCGGCTTACATGGAATCGGTTATCGCACTGGAGTCTTTTACTGCTTCATTGAAGAATGGTTTTTCAAGAGGGACATGCTGGGTTCCACCTTTTCCGGTAAAAGAAACGGTATCAAAAACAGGAGCAGCGTATCAGAGAATGTTATATGCAAAAGAACTTGAAGAAGCAAGAACAGCAACTCAAGATGAATGTGTAAAAAAATTCGATTTGTTATATTTAGAACATGAAAAACTTGTCCAGGGTATAAAGCAGCAAGTTGCTTATTCTTCTTTTCTTGATAAGATGGTGTCCCGCATCAATGAGCCTACCCCTACTCTTTCCCGCGAATCCAAAAGTGAGTTCATCAGGAGCTTTGTTTTCGAGTCCAAGGATTTCGCATGCATAGAGGCATTGCTAGATAGAATTAGTCGCTTAAAAAAAATTTTTAATTACAATCTTACAGAGATCAATAAAGTATGTAACTTTAATTTTCATATGCAAATAAAAGAAATAGGATTATTAATTGCCCAATTAGCAATTTATTTACCGTTTGTGGAAATTTTTGTGAGTTATCTTAAGTTAATCGAGTTGATCGATCCCGATAGCAATTACCGTCGTGGGCTTAATCCCATTTATGTTCCTGAGGAAGCTGAATCTTTGATTGCTAGCTTAACGAGAAAATTGGCAGTAGCTCAAAAGTCTAGCTGTGAAAATGAAATGAAAACCCCTGGTCTTCTGCCTGCATCGCTTCCTTCTGTTGCACCAATGGAACCTGCTCAAAATGCCAGAAGAGTGAGGCCGATATCTCCTGTTAGATTGCATTCAGTTTTTCCTCTTCCTCCTTCTTCTACGCCGGTTGCAGGCCCTGCTCCAGAAACACCTGATTCTTCTTCGGTTCCTGTTGCAAGTCGGTCGCGGAGTCCGAGCCCTGGATCTATATGATTAAGACAAATCAAGGAGATAGCTTTCCTTCACACCTTTTTAATTCAAAATATAGTATAATGATCAAGACTTATTCATTTTTGAGAGGATTTAATTATGGGCGGCAGTAATACTACTCCAGAGAGTAACGAGCCTGTTTCGAAAACACTTAAGGCACGTGATCCCAATGAGCAAAAAATAATAGACGAGATAGCGGGGCTTGAATCATTCCAGAAAAAATTAGAAAAATCATGCGACGCTGCAGAAGAACAATTCAAAAAAATGCTGGAAGAATGTAATCAGGAAATACTGAAGAGAATTCAATTTATTAATGATGTAAAAGAAGCTTGGAAAGCCGAGACGGATGAGGAAAAAAAAGCAGAATTACAAGATATTTTGAATAACTCGGAAAAATTACTGAAAGAACTTGAAGGTGAAGTCAAATCTAAAATAGTGAATGCACGGACTGAAGTCAATTCAGCTTTTTTGACTCATGATGAGAGTCTCAGGGCGGGAACAGCAGAAGGCGCCCGGCTTTGCCAGAGATTCCAGGAATCCGGCAGTCCGATAGATGTTAAGAGCGAAAAAGGCGATTCTGTTAATCAGTATTGTAAAAACATGCAGCAGCTTCGTAACTCTATTAGTACATTTGTGACTTCTATTCCGGGGAAAATAGATGCCTTATCTTCATTTTTTAATAAAAACAAAACTCAACACCATTCTATTGAGAAACGTTTTGAAACTTATAAAAGCATGAAGAAAGAACAAAACAAAGAGCTGGATTCATCTGCTAAAAAATCTGTATAAAAAGCGTGTCATGCCAGCTAAAAACATGCTGGCATGACAGAGGTTACAAGCCCTTAATCACTCCAAGCACAAGTCAGCTGTGAGGTTATCTCAGCATGGCCTGAGGGAGTATTAGGAAATTTTGCCAGAGAGGAAATATTCACTGACTCGACTTCGCCTTTTTTGAAATCAACTTCCTTCAAGCGGCCACGACAAAGGTTCTTACCCAGAGTGGTATTGTACAATTGGATATACACAGCAGCGTGGTTAAAAGTATTATTACTTGGGTTTTGATTTGTAAATATATAGAGATAATTAAATCGCGGAGATTGCGCGTATTTTAACACGTTTTTTACCTCAGTATTATTTCCAGCAACTTTCCCAAGGAATGAATCATTGCTAGGGGCATTCTGAGCATTTCCCCATATCGTTTGTCTATTCAATACAAGAAGAGTGGATGAATCTTTATCTAATGCAGGTAAAAAAACTTTAGGATTAGTTTGTACAGTGAGATGGGCTTCCTTTGCAATGGGAGCTGCTGTCAGTTCTGGGTTGGTGGTTTGTAATGACAGTATCTTGGTAAAAAGACATATATCTTCGCCCAGATACTCATCCAATTTATTCTTTACGTTAACAAATAAGCTGCTATACGCTTTTGCGTGAAGGTTCCCATATTTATCAAGGGTGCCATTCGCGTCTTCGGCATGGCGAATGACTGCAAGCACTGGGGTGCATGCCGCATAGGCATGACTTGCAGGTAAAAGTATTGCCAGACTGATCAGAGAAATTGCAAAGTGGTTGAATAAATTTTTCATGTGGATACCTGTTTAATAATGTCAGTATACGGTGAGATGTGCCTATCGTACCTCAAAATGCTAGATTTTAACACTCAGATTGCGAGAAGTTGAAATGTTCTGATTTTTTGTTTTTTTACCTCCTTCCCCTATCCCCTTCCTCCACAAAAAGCATGTGGAGGAAGGGAGACTCTTCGATACAGATGCGCTTAATTAGAGCGTCCCCCTTCCTCTAAACGCGCTTTTCGTTTGGAGGAAGGGGATAGGGGAAGGAGGTAAAAATAAAGAACCGCACGGCTGTCACCGATTATGGCATTGATTTTTTAAATGTGGAACTCCCTACTTTGGCTTCGTTAAAATTAGATGTATCAAAGAAAATCCTTTGATGATCTGCGATTGGAACAGACTTCCTCGCTTCATAGGCTTTTTTAAGATCTATCGTAGTATAAATGATGCCAGGTTCAGTACCTTCTTTTTTAGCAGAAACCGCACCCCATGGTTCAACTATAATTGAATTTCCATATGTTTTTCTTCCGCTGGAATGTGTTCCGCCCTGACATGCGCCAATCAGATAAGAAAAATTTTCAATTGCTCTGCTTCTAGCTAATAACTCCCAATGTGCCTCACCGGTAGGAACTGTAAATGCAGAAGGTATTGCAATAATTTCCGCACCCTTATTAAATAGATGACGAAATAATTCAGGAAATCGCAGATCATAACAGACTGCTAAACCCAGTTTTCCAAATGGAGTATCAACTACTACTAATTCATTGCCAGGCTCGGTTGTGTCAGATTCTTTGTAGGTTTCTGTTTCGGATAGGACTACATCAAACAAATGTATTTTATCATATCGAGCAACACATTTTCCATTGTTGTCAAAAACCAGACAAGCAGCTCTAATTTTATTTTTGTCTCCACATTCGATAGGTATGGTTCCACCAACAATCCATACACCATTTTTTTTTGCTTGTTCAGAAAGAAATGACTGAATATGACCGTGACCAAATGTTTCTTTTGCAATTATTTTGTCGGTTGGCTTTTGTCCCATAATTGCAAACATTTCAGGAAAAACTATCAGTTTTGCGTTGT
Source organism: Gammaproteobacteria bacterium (assembly GCA_035478255.1). Classification (GTDB taxonomy): domain Bacteria; phylum Pseudomonadota; class Gammaproteobacteria; order DSM-16500; family DSM-16500; genus DATIJJ01. The sequence goes on along the minus strand of DATIJV010000064.1, from coordinate 4,273 downwards.
TTTGTGCAGCTTCATTTATCAATTTTTCAGATAATTTTAAATTTTCATCTACCAAATGTGATGAACACATTTGGATAGCAGCAACCTTTGTCATAAGTATTTTCCTACCTTTGTCAATTGTCGTAAACATCAATACCTTCCGATTTTTTGAGCCATTTGAAATATACCTCTCATTAATTAATTTTGACAGAAGAAAGCTATTTACTAAATTGTCTATTGCAATGGCTGATAAGAATGCTAATAAATGCCGAGGTAATGCATTAAAAACATTATTGTAGGAATATCCTATATTTGGCCCGGTAAATAAGTGGTAAGTTTTAGATAGGCTATATAAAAAATAATAATGAGAATGGAAAAGTGTGGTATATTTAAGGTGTAAACACGGTAAAATTAATGCTAAAGTGTTTATTTTTATAATTAATTTATTGTTTATACTATATTTAATGGGGGTAATATGGCTTTATCACAGCCATCGCTATTCAGGACAGTGCCAGCCAAAGACTATCTTTACCTTTTTGATAAAGGAATTCCTGACGGGGAGAAAGTTGTAAAACTTTTGAATTACAAAAAAGCAGATGTATCTGTTGCTGCTAATGTCCCTGTTTCTTCTGTTCGTTATGAGCCAAAAAAAATGCCAGCAGAGCTTAGAGAGCGCCTGACAGAATGGGCTACTGCATTAAACTTAGTAGCAGGTTTTTTTCATGATAACGAGAAAACAATCCTTTGGTTTTGCATGCCTAATCCACTCCTTGGTGATATGTCTCCTAGAGATATGATTCGAGTTGGGCGGTTTAAAAAGTTGCTTAATTTTATTCAATCCGCTTTGGACGAAAATCAGAGATAGTATTTATGGTTAAACTTCATGGAAGAATAAAAAGAAATGTGGGGAGTAAACGTAGAGCTCTCAGGAGTTCAGTACATCATTTATTAGAGGTTGGTACGCTTGAAAGTATACGGAATGCTAAGCAAGTTACTGCTGAGCATTTAAAATATCAATGGATGTATTATGCGGAGCTAGCTAGGCAAAGAAGTTTAATCAAAGAATCTATTGCACAAGCTTTAACTCAGACATGTATTTCATATCATATAAAAAATTGGCAGCGAGCAGTGAAGTATAAGTATGGTCTGCATCCATTCTCTACCATGGGTAGTCTTGTCTACATAGGTGGTAGATTTAATACTGGAGTCGGGGTGAATCAAGAAGTACCATCTTTCCCCGCGTTATATTTGGCGCAAGATAAAGATACTGCATTGCAAGAACATCTTGGTCAGCAAGCGTGCGTGTCAGGATTTAATTTGAATCCTCATGAGGCAGCAATTGATGCAACAAATTGGCGTTTATGTGAGATGAGTGCAAAAGAAGTAATTGGATAATAATATCACTAAAAATTGGCTTTATCATTGTAAGGAGAAGCAACCCCATCATACTTGGTGGCTATGGGTGGACTCGAACCACCGACCTCAGCATTATGAGTGCCGCGCTCTAACCAGCTGAGCTACATAGCCTTTCTTAGGAAAGGACGCTATTCTCGAAGTTTTTCAGGTTGTTTGTCAAGGCAAAAGTCGCTTTTAGTCTGAGCAGACACAATATTTGCATCTTGGCTCGATTTTGCGTAGAATCGGCCGTTTTCGAAGATCATTTGGGGGCGACCCTGATTAATTTTCTCCTTGCCTTCATCAAGCATCGCTTGAAAGGCTGAATAACCCGTAAGGAGTATAGTTTTATGAAACATTATGAAATTGTGTTTTTGGTACATCCTGATCAAAGCGAGCAAGTCCCCGCCATGATTGAGCGTTATACCAATATGGTTACCCAGAGAAAAGGCACGGTTCATCGCCAGGAAGATTGGGGCCGTCGTCAATTAGCCTATCCAATTAACAAAATTCTCAAAGCACATTATGTGTTAATGAATATTGAATGTGATAAAGAAACCCTTGATGAATTAACTAATGCATTCCGTTATAACGATGCTGTTATTCGCAATCTGGTATTAAACGTCAAGCGCGCTGTGAAAGAACCCTCTCCGCTGCTTAAAGAAAAAGAAGGCCGTGGCGAATCGTCAAATGGTCATTTCGATCACGATGCCGGCTACAAGCCGCGAAGCAAAAAAGCTCCGCTGCGTGATGAAGAAAATACTGACCATTCAGCAGAAGCTGAAATGGATCGCGCGGATAAATAACGATTAACAGCTGGAGTTATCACTATGTCTACTTATTATCGTCGTAAAAAGTTTTGCTACTTCACAAGCAACAAACTGGATGAAGTCGATTACAAAGATGTTTACCTGTTGAAAAAATTTATCACGGAAAGTGGAAAAATTGTTCCGAGCAGAATTACAGGAACCAAAGCGCGCTATCAAAGACAATTAGCAAAAGCAATTAAAATTGCCCGCTTTCTGGCTTTGTTACCTTATTGCGATAAACACTAAATTCTGACGATAGGCTTTATGCTGCTACGCCGCTTTACGGACTTTGTTTTACGAGGCCGCCTTCAGGCAATAGGCGCGGCGTTTGTTTTGTCATTGGTTCCTTTGTTTGGCGCAAGCATGGGAGTGCTGGTCGCAGCGTTTGTGACTCTCCGCCGCGGCGCACTCGAAGGTACGCTGGTTTTGTGTGCGGTGATAGCACCGTATTTATTAAGTTATGCTATCTCACCAAAAGCTGCCCAGCCGCAACTCATGATGGTTGCAACTGTTACGATTATTGCAATTAATGTTTTGACAGGGTTACTCGCAGTAATTTTGCGTCGTTACAGCAATTGGAATTTGGTAATAGAAGCATCCATATTGGCGGGCGTGGTATTAGTTTGTATCATTCACCTTGTTTTCCCGGAAGTTCAAAACTGGTGGGGTGCAGAGTTGACCGCATATTTGAAGAAAACGGCTGCGATGATTGGACAATTTGCACCGGATGAAGCCAATGCTCAGGAAGCATTGCAAGCCAACATGATTGCCAGTATTAAACGGTATATCACAGGTTTTGTGATTGCTTCTGTTATTTTTAACGCATTGCTGCAATTAGTTATTGCCAGATGGTGGCAAGCCATCATCTTTAATCCTGGAGGATTGCGTAAAGAATTGCATCAAATTCGTTTAAGTTATATATCTGCATCGGTTTTTATTGCAGTTTTAGGGTTGGCGTATATAGACAATCCATTTAGTCTGGACATGATGCCGATTATGGTTACGGCATTTTGTGCGGCGGGCTTGAGTTTGATTCATTGTTTATTATTGTCGAACAAGGCAGGCTGGTTTTGGTTAATTTTAGTTTATTTGGGAATGATATTTGTTTTTCCCGCAGGAATTATATTTATTGCTATGACAGGATTGCTGGATAGTTTATTTAATTTGCGCAAGCATTTGAGAAGAATGAATCCGTAGGTTTACTATTTTGAGAGGTGCAAGGTGGAAGTTATTTTATTGGAAAAAATACGAAATTTAGGTGCATTAGGCGATCAGGTGAAAGTGAAAGCGGGCTATGGCAGAAACTTTCTTGTTCCTGAAGGAAAAGCAGTCTATGCAACGGCTGAAAATAAAGCGAAATTTGAAGCACGCCGCGCAGAACTTGAAAAAGCAGCTGCTGCAAATATCAAAGCAGCTGAAACCAGAAAACAGGCATTGGCAGCGCTAGGCTTGATTACCCTGATTGTAAAAGTGGGTGAAGAAGGCAAGTTATTCGGTTCAATTGGAACGCGTGATATTGCGAGCGCAATTACGAAGGCCGGCGTTGAAGTTTCAAAAAGTGAAATTCATTTACCGGCGGGTGTGCTGCGTATGGCGGGTGAATATGATATTGAAGTGGAATTGCATAGTGATGTCGTGGTGCATATTAAGCTCAATATTACATCGGATGCGATAGCGGAATAATATTTATTTGCTGTTCTTTCCGCTGCACGCTTCTCAGGGGTAAGTATTCGGGAAGAGATATATCAGAAAGAAAGGGTGGGCTGAAAAGCGTTTTTGCCCACTCTACATTCAAGCACATCTGTATCGAAAAAAACTACTGCCACATTAATTTTTAATACCTCCTTCCCCTTTCCCCCACTGCCATTAAGTTAAACGAAAGCTGATTAGAGCGTCATCCCGGAATTTAGTAGCGCTTAATTCGCGCTCTTTGCGAATTTAGCGCTACTTAATGTCCGGGATCTACTTATCATTTGGGTGGATCCCGGACATTAACTCAGTCTAAATTCGCGAAAAGCGCGAATTAAGACTGAGTAAATTCCGGGATGACGCTCTAATCAGCTTTCGCTTAACTTAATGGCAGTGCCCCT
>DATIJV010000063.1:0-23381 GCA_035478255.1 Gammaproteobacteria bacterium | reverse complement strand
GAGGAAGGGGGACGCTCTAATTAAGCGCATCTGTATCGAAGCGTCCCCCTTCCTCTAAACGCGCTTTTCGTTTGGAGGAAGGGGAAAGGGGAAGGAGGTCAAAAACAAAAAATACGAGTTCTATATTTAATCCAGCTTTTTAACTGTGCTTTCAAAACCCTTATTATTCAAGCGCCGCTGGGAAGATTTCGCCTGACGCTCACTGCCATAAGGCCCAAGCTGCACCCGATAGGTCTGTTGCTCTGTTTTAATCACTTCTGTTTCTATGCCTGCCAATAACAAAGAAAGCCGCAATTGACTTGCATTCAATCGATCTTTAAATTCACCGATTTCCACAATAAATTGCAAGGGGGGTTTTTTAACTTGCTCTGCCATAACTGCCTGAATAGACTCATCAATCTTCCCAGCCAAATTAACTGGCGGCAATGTTTGTTTATGCACGCTGATAGAAAATGGTTTTGTCTCTGTACGTGCAGGAAGATTGACCTGCATATTCGGAAGCTCAGTATAAAAATCAAATTTAATTTCATCGTTTTCTGCAACTGCTGAAGGCAGCGGTGTTTTAACTGAGGAATTATTTTTTCGAGACATCAGAGTTTTAACATGATTCATCCAGACAGCAACCGTTTGCTCATGCACATGAAACGCGTAAATGATTGCGCCAATCAAACAAACAACAGCAAATATTCCTGCGAGAACAAATCTGCTCTCGCCTCGAGGTTTTCGTCTATTTTTATTGGCATAATCTCTCGACATGATCGCCTATGCTTCTTCATCATCAATCATTGGCTTGCTAAAATCACACGGTTTGTGAGGGCAAACCAGCTCTGTTCCACGTCTCTTCGTCGTCTTGATCGTCAAAATCGGCCAGGCGCACTGAGGACAGGTTTGTGCGACCGGCTCATTCCAGACAGCATATTTACAATCGGGATAACGTTCACACGAATAAAATATTTTACCCAGCCGAGATTTGCGCTTCAACATATGTCCTTGATGACATTCAGGACAATCCACGCCTGTATCCGTGGGTTTATTGAGTGATTCAATAAACTTGCAATTCGGATAACTGCTGCAGCCAATAAATTTTCCATAACGGCCGGTTTTCAACAATAATGGCCCGCTGCATTGCGGACAAGTACGCCCCTCAACGATATTCGCAGAAATAGCACTGTCTTTATCTTCATCCAGACTGCGCGTGTAAGAACAATCGGGATAAGCTGTACAACCAATAAAACGACTATGACGCCCCAAACGGATCGATAAAGGTTTTTCACATTGAGGACATTTTTCATCGAGCGCTTCCTGAGTCACATCACTGCGCTTGACCGTTTCAGCGACTTCATCGACTTGATGTTTGAACGGCTGCCAAAATTCGCCGAGCAAAGGCACCCATTCTTTTTCGCCGCGTGAGATTTCATCCAATTCGTCTTCCAGTTTCGCTGTAAAATCATAATCTACATAACGCGTAAAATGCATGGTTAAAAATTTATTAACAATGCGGCCGACATCCGTCGGTTTAAAACGTTTCGCATCCATCACGACATATTCGCGATGCTGTAAAGTATAAATAATAGCAGCATAGGTTGAGGGACGACCAATACCATGTTCTTCCAATGCTTTAATTAAGGTTGCTTCTGAATAACGCGGCGGCGGTTCGGTAAAATGTTGATTACAAATTAATGCTTTCAAATCAATAAATTCACCTTCTTGCAAAGGAGGCAGCATGCGCTCATCATCATCCACTGCTTTAGAATCATCCACGCTTTCTTTATAAACCAGCATAAAGCCGGGGTCGATGACAACCGAACCATTCGCACGAAATAAGCCTTTATCTCCGCATTCCAAATCCACTGCAACCGTATCAATCGTCGCGTGAATCATTTGTGATGCAACGGTGCGCTTCCAAATTAAATCATATAATTTATACTGTTCTGGATTTAAAAATTCTTTTAACGCGTCAGGCACACGCATCACCGAAGTCGGTCGAATGGCTTCATGTGCTTCCTGAGCGTTTTTAGCTTTGGTTTTATAAATCCTGGGCTCCGCCGGAATATTATTTTTTCCATAACGTTCGCCGATTAAATGCCGAATTTCAGCAACTGCTTCCGCCGCAAGATTCACTGAATCAGTACGCATATAGGAAATCAAACCCACAGCACCTTGGCCCGTATCAATACCTTCATATAATTGCTGTGCGGTGCGCATGGTACGCTGCGCAGTAAATCCTAATTTACGCGCGGCTTCCTGCTGTAAAGTTGACGTAATAAAAGGTGCAGCGGGATTACGCTTACGTTGTTTTTTCTCAACACGAATCACGCGTAATTTACCGTTCGCTGATTCTTCCAATTCTTTTTTTATCGCTTCAGCTTGCGTCAGAGTCGTAATGGAAAATTGTTCGAGCTTGTCACCTTTATAATTGATTAACTTAGCGGTGAATGTTTGGGATTTTGCAGATGTTTCTGCAATAATGTCCCAATATTCCTGAGTCACAAATTTTTCAATTTCTTCTTCGCGCTCAGCAATCATGCGTAATGCCGGACTTTGCACGCGCCCCGCCGACAACCCGCGGCGCACTTTTCGCCACAACAAAGGTGATAAATTAAATCCGACGAGATAATCCAATGCACGGCGGGCTTGCTGCGCGTTCACTAATTCCATGGAAATCGCACGCGGGTGATCAAGTGCCGCCTGCACAGCCGATTGAGTAATTTCATGAAAGACTACGCGATGTACGGGTTTGTCTTTTAATACTTTTTTCTGCTGCAGCACTTCATAAACATGCCATGAAATGGCTTCGCCTTCGCGATCAGGGTCAGTTGCAAGATAAAGCGCTTCTGCTTTTTTCATCGAAGCTACAATCGCAGCAACATGTTTTGCATTTTTTTCGATTAACTCATAGCGCATTGCAAAATGATGCGCAGGATCCACCGCCCCTTCTTTCGGCAATAAATCACGAACATGACCATAAGAAGCCAGCACTTCGTAATCTTTTCCTAAATATTTTTTAATTGTTTTGGCTTTCGCTGGCGATTCGACAATGACCAAATTTTTTTTCGGCGCTTTGACTTTTGAGATCGATTTAGCTTTAGGCATAGGAATATTCTTCCTTTAAACGCGAGTTCTAAGTTAGTGTAAAACATCAAACGCATCTGCCAATATCATATCTTGTAAAAGAGATAATGCAGATTTTTTATCAGGTTGATTAAATAAGACCATCAACACCACCCAGCGAATACGCGCCACATCCACTTCACGGATATCAAGCGCCATAATACGATCAATCACAATTTCACGGGTAATGGGGTCTATAATACTCAATTGTTCTAAATATAGCAGAAAGCCTTTTCCTTCTACCCCTAAGCGCTCACTTTCCTCAGGAAGGTAGTGACGAAGCGCAAGAGAAGTCAGTTTAGGCCCTGATAATACAGCAGTTTGAATTTCAGCCAGGCCAGCCAGCCAACTTAAAGCACGATCAATTTCATAACGATCAAAACCGATTTTTTCAAGCTCTGATACGATATCTGCATTATCCATTTTTAATGCTATATTCCCATCCATGTAGTTTTCAAAAAGAAACATCAATACTTCTAACATTATACCTCTCGCACTTAAAAACGCATGTAACCTCCCGGCACAGCGCGCACGTAACCCTCTAATTCTAATGGTAACAGCATGGATGAAACTTCACTTGCCGTCAATCCAGAGCGCAAGATAATAGCATCTAATGCGGTTACTTCATAACCAATTTGTGCTAATACTCGCTGGAGTTTGGGGTCTAAGTCAACAGGTTCTTGTGTGAATGAGGAAGAAACACCAGCTTTTTGCGGCTGAATTGATATGCCAATCTCTTCTAAAATATCTTGAGCGGTTTCAACGAGCTTGGCGCCCTGGCGAATCAATAAATGACAGCCGCGCGCTAATGGGTTGTTAATCGAGCCGGGAATCGCAAACACATCGCGATTTTGCTCAAGCGCAGAACGTGCAGTGATTAATGAGCCGCTTCGAACAGCGGCTTCAACGACGAGCACACCCAGACTCAAACCGCTGATGATTCGATTTCGCATAGGGAAATGTATGGCTTTGGGCGGTGTCTCTGGAGAAAATTCGGAAATTAACAATCCGTCTTCTTTGATGATATCTTCGGCCAGTTTTTGATGGGAGCGCGGATAAATAAACTTTAATCCTGTGCCGAGGACAGCAATCGTTTTACCAGAAGATGCGAGCGCACCGCGATGACTCGCTGCGTCAATCCCAAGCGCTAATCCACTGGTAATGGTGAGACCGGCAAGCGCCAATTCTTTCGCGAAATAGTGGGCCAATTCTTTGCCCGTTACGGTCGGATGACGAGAACCGACAATCGCAAGCTGAGATTGGCTAAGAATATTGATATTTCCTTTCGCATATAAAACGATGGGAGGATCGTGAATTTCTTTTAGCAATTCTGGATAATGGGGACTGTCAAGTGCGATAACGTGACAGTTATTTTTTTCAAACCATAGTAAATCATCCTCGATTATTTTCCAGTTGATGTTTTTTAATGAATGAATATGTTTTGGATTAATGCCCATGTCCTGCAAATCAGTGTTTGATGCAGCAAATAAATTTTCTATTGTTTTAAAATATTCGAGCCAGGAACGTGCGGTGACAGGACCGACGCCTGGGAGTCGAGATAATGCGAGCCAGTGATTAATCATGGTTCTCCTTTTTTTGATACCTCCTTCCCCTTTCCCCTTCCTCCAAGAAAAACACTTGGAGGAAGGGGGACGCTCCGATATAGATGTGCTAAATTAGAACGTCCCCCTTCCTCCACACGCTTTTTGTGGAGGAAGGGGAAAGGGGAAGGAGGTATTAAAATAAAACAGTTGGTGAAGCAGTAGCCAATTGCGGAGACGCGTAAAGCGCTTTCAATCCTTTCAGCGGCCTAAACATATCAAATTCCAAAACATCTAGCAAATATTGTATTTTCTCATCTGTCACGACCAGTTTGCCATTTTCCAGAAATTTATAAAGAGCTGAATAGATTTCTGTCGTCGGATCGGATCTGCCATACACGGATCTTTCTGTTTTTTCACCTGAGGAAGTTTTTTCAAACAGTCTCTCCTCTGCAATCAAACAGATATTCATTGCAAGCGTTGCTTCATCACCAGTATTTTTGAATTCAGTTCGCATCTGACCAATTCCTACAGGCATGGCCGTGGTAAAGAAAAACATAAAACGGGCAGCACAAGAAACCTGTTTCTGCCAATATTCAATATCGGCAAATGCGGTTTTAAGAATGGTGAGCATTTTAGAAATCCGCTTATTTTCATCTTCCTTAGCGTTATTTTTTAAATCCTGACAGAAAGCTGGGATATCTTTTGCAAGCTTTATTTCAAGCGGGCCGGCCTTCATGCCATTTTGCGAAAAATTCTCACTTAACACGCCCAATTTTCGTTTTAATTCACCAAAATTTTTACTTTTCTTGATATCATCAGCAACAAATGAAAATTCTTTATCTCGCAATATTATTGCAACTTTAGAACGATTTTCATTAAGCTGTCTGGAAATTTTTTCCCATTTTAATCTCATCTGCTCCGCTTTTTCTACGCTTGAAACATGCTTCATTTCTTCGAAAACAGCATGCAATGAATCAATTAATTGCCTAATTTCATCATACAGTTTTGATGCTTCATCCAGTTTTTTAAAAAGCGGCAACACAGTATCTTGTAATTTTTTTGATTCTGCCATTTCTTGCTGCCGTGCTGGAAATTCAGCATAATGCGCTGCTTCATTAGCTTCATACAAACGCTTTGCTTCTTCAAATTTCAGATCAAACGCAGTCTTTTTATCGGTGTATTTTTTTTCTAAAGAATGACTGGTGGTTTTTACTGTTTTCTCAAAAGAAGTATAAACTTGCTCAACATATTTCTTTTTACATTCCGCATAACGCGTACCACAATAGTGTTTATCGTCATTCAAAAATATACGTGCAAAAAACAGGCTGCTTTCCGCAGCCTGTTTTGCTTCATTGGTTTTTTTGCGCTGCGCTTCAACCGCTTCCTGATTTTTTACAATTTCAGCTGCGTTTTTCTCATACGCTTTAAAATCATTTACCGAAATATGCACAGCCTGTGTCAACAGCATTTCTTGTTGATCAAGCAAATAATTCAATTTTTGATTTTCTTCTTTCAATTTCTTGATTTTTTCTTCGGCAAGAACGATATCCCGATCTAATTTATCTAAAAAGATTTTATTTTCTTCTGCTATTCTGCGAGCCTCCAGCAGCAGGTTTTCTTTTAGTGAAGCAATTCTTTTCCGACAGGGAAATACGACAGGAAAATCTTCTGATGCAACAATTTTTTTTACTTCAACATCAAGAGTTTCAATATCAGATCTTTGCGTAAATGTTTTAATAAAACCCGATGACAAAACAGAATCAAATTCCTTCAATTCTTTCAGTTCTTGCAAATCAGATAGAGCATTCTGTAAATCATTTAATGGCTTTCTGCTCAACATTTCTTATCCCCCTACTTTTCTAGGAGAAAACTTTTTCATTTCAAGTGCATGTTCTTCAATACTGTTCGCAACTTGCAGAGCACGCGTTGAATTTTTTCCATAAAAATTCAGATATGTTTTGTAAGTCACATGATACGCCAAAGCACCTGCCGTCGCCACGCCCAATATCACAGCAACCGTCATGCCGCAAGCTTTGGCAAAATCCATAAAAAATTTATCACGGCGCTTGCCAAAAATTTTCTGATTTTCAGGTTTGCGTAATTTATTCAGAAAAATTTCTTTTTGCTGAGAAGCGCTGCCTTTGTGTTCAATAAGTAAATTAGTAAAAACTCTATATTTACACAAAGTGTCTTTTAAAATTTCCTGCCCGCTATGCACTAAAATTCCCGCAGCAAGACGACGGCGCTTTTGATCTTTATTATCTTTATTATCTTTATTATTTTTATAATCATATAAATCCGTCAACGAAGCTAAAACCGCAGGAACCTTTTTTTCACATCCTAAAATATCCGCTAATTGATGAAATTTATTTTTATCAAAAGGCTGGTCAATACATTCTTCCGCAAAATTTTTTAATAGACGATCCACTTCTTCTTTCAAATAAAGAAAATATGATAAAGCTTCGAAACGATAACGGGCGATAGCTTCTTCATCTGTTCCAGGTTCAGGAGCAATATCCGCGGCAGGTTTTTTTGCCAGAACATCAACTTGCGGCACAGGCTTGATTTCCGCTGCACTCATTTGTTGAATACGTTGGTCTAATGCTTCTTTATCAAGACGAAGCTGCTCTAATGAAGCATTTTGTGATTCTAAATCCAAGGCTTTAAATAAAAGCCCTGCATTTTTTGTTTCAGTCATTAATTCAGACCATCTCGTTGCTTCACCGAATGCTCGTATGGCGGCTTTTCGCAATTTCGTAGCTTTATTGAGCGCCCTAAAAGCACTCTCTGCAGCTGTATTTCTTAGAAAAATACTTTGTTCAATTTCAGAAATATTGACTGCCATTTCTCGGGATACATCTTTTAGTGTTTTTAAATCAGAATCGGCGTTTTTAATACTTGTATAACCAATGCTTGCAGCTGTAATTTTTTCTGAAATTGCTTTTTTTTCAGTGTTAATTTTATCAATTTCTTCCAGTGCCAAATTATTTTTTTCCGCAATGCGCTCTACCAGAATTTTGCTTTTTGCGAAATAATCTATAATATGTTTTTTACTTTCCGAAAAATTTTTTTCACATGCTGCAATTTGGCTCTCAAAGAATGCCTCTTCTTTTTCCTGCCTATTCGTGTTCTCATTTAAAAGTTCAATAGCAGCAGCGTGAGCATTTTGAATATCTCGTACTTTTTGAGGATATCCCGTCACTCTTGTTTCCAATAATTTTGCGTTTTCTGAAAAATGCAGAGAATATTCATGCGACGTTGAACTGAAAAGAAACCCTTTGTTCACTACTTTTTTATCGTGAAGAACAAAATAATCACTCATTTTTTCAGTTTTGTTTATCGGTTTCTGCAAAAAATCATCAAAGTTTTTTTTGATTGCAGGATCTTCATTTTTCAAATGCTGCAAAGCTTTCTGCAACTGGGAATATATTTCCAAATCCTGTTTGTGTTCTGCATCAAACAATTGCAAGGCAGCAATTTTCGTCTCATCCGGGCCAAAATCTGTTTCAAGATGCAAAAACATATCCCGATCTGTTTCTGCAAATTTTTCAGAAATCTCTAAAGCATTTTTTGCTAGAATTTTCGCCTGTTCCTGAGTCACCTTTAATTTTTGATAGGCGGCAATATTCTTTGCGAGTATTTCAGCTGAAAAAAACTGGCCAGCTTCTTTTAGCTCGAGCGCTTCCAATATTTCTTCAGCAGAGAGAGGTTGTTGCAGCGGCGTAAGCCTAGCTGCAGATTCAGTTAATTTTTTTTGAATAGCAGAGCGGCGTTCTCTAACATTTTTTAACTCTTTATGTTCCTTCATCACAATCTTCCTTAAAATAATTTTGTGCTGTTATACAGCCAAAAGCTTAAGAAAGACTTAAGAGTCTGTTCAAGACTCTAAGAATTTTTCCAGAACATCAAAAAATTTTACGCAGATAGTCGATCCTGTTTGCCCATCAATTTCACGAATACAGGTCGGACTTGTCACATTAATTTCTGTTAAATAATCGCCGATGACATCTAAGCCTGTGAAAAAAAGACCTTTTTCACGCAATACAGGTCCAACTTGCTGACAGATCCAACGATCATGCTCACTCAAAGGCTGCGCAATACCTTTTCCGCCCGCCGCAAGATTGCCGCGCAGCTCACCCTCTGCCGGCATACGCGCCAAAACATGCGGCAGGGGCTCGCCATTAATCAGCAAGATACGTTTATCGCCTTGCTTGATTTCAGGAATATAACGCTGCACCATTGCCATTTTCGCGCCGTTTTTTGTTAATGTTTCAAACGTAACAGATGCGTTTTCATCGGGAAAACGTAAATGGAAAATCATTGCGCCGCCCATCGCATCCAATGGTTTGCAAACAATATCTTTCTCTTCTTCTAAAAATGCTTTCAATAAATTGATATCACGCGACACTAAAGTTGGAGGACAGCAATCTGGAAACCAGGATGTAAATAATTTTTCATTCGCATCACGTAAGCTTTGCGGTTTATTCACGACCAATACACCGTTGCGTTCCGCATGCTCCAAAAGATAAGTCGTATAAATATATTCGAGATCAAACGGCGGATCTTTTCGCATTAAAATAACATTGAGTTGACCAAGAGAGATCGTACGCTCATCTATTATTTCAAACCAACGCTCAGGATTAGTAAAAACTTTCAGAATTTTTGCATTTGCAAAAACATCACGTTCCCGAAAAAATAAATCTTTCTGCTCAAAATAAAAAATTTCCCAACCGCGCCTTTCTGCTTCCCACAGCATCGCAAGCGTACTGTCTTTTTTATAATTAATCGAGGCAATCGGATCCATCACCACGCCAAGTTTTACTGTCATTTTTTTTGCTCCAATACTTCGCGTGCAGCAGCCAGCATACTTAATCGCGCAATAACTCCATACGCATAAAAACGATTTTGACAATCATCACGTGCCGAGTCTTTTTTGGGTTGATGACAGGTTTTTAAAAATGCAAGCGGTTCAAAATGCATGCCGGGCGAATTCAAATTTTCATCGATACTGCGTTCCTTATGCACTCGATAAAATCCGCCAACTACACGTTCTCCCCACATATAAACCACGGGCTCTGCAACCGAATTGCCTTCACCCCAGGTTTCAAAAGTATAAACGCCTTCCTGAACAATCACTCGGCGCACTGGTTGACCGCTTTTAGTTTTCGACATGGCGGTGCGCTGTTTGCGATTTAATGATTTCACTTCACTCACATCACGCACAGTCATCACTCCCATGCCGTATGTTCCTGCATCCGCTTTTACAATCACAAACGGCTTGCAGGAAATATCATATTGTTTATATTTTTCTTGAATCGCAGCAAAAAGTTGTTCGGTATTTTTTGCAAGACATTCCTCTCCTTCCCGCAGCATAAAATCAATTTCGCCGCAATGACGAAAAAGCGGTGCAATAAACCAGGGATCAATATCAATTAACTGCGCGAATTCTCGGGCAATTTCTGAATAATATTGAAAATGCTCGGATTTTAAGCGTTGATTCCAGCCGAGCTCTGCCGGTGGAATAATAGGTAAGGATAAATTTTGCAAAATTTCTGGAATGCCGTCAGACAAATCATTATTTAATAATACAACATCAGGAATAAAATTTCCGACTTGAATCCGGTCACTGTTCCGTGAAAGAGTTTGTAAAATAATTTTTTGCCCGCTGGGTAAATCCAGTTCTGTTGGCTCTGCATAATCTGGCAGCAAGGAACCAATTTTTATTTCAAAGCCTGCGCTTTCCAAAATATTTAATAATCCCCGAATATTTTCCCAATAAAAAAAGTTGCGCGTATGGTTCTCTGGCACGAGTAGAATTTTTTTTGCGTCAGGCACTACTTCCGTAATCGCAATTTTTGCAGCTTCAACAGAAAATGGTAAAAATTCCCGGTTTAAATTATTAAATCCGGCGGGAAATAAATTCATATCGACAGGTGCCAATTTAAATCCCGAATTACGCAAATCTACCGATCCATAAACCGGTGCGGGACTTTTTTTCCATTGATCACGAAACCATTCTTCGATTTCATGTTGTTTATCGAGCAATTGTTTTTCGAGCAAATGGAGCGGCCCGGTCATTGCCGTTGTTAAATGCGGCGTTTGATAAATATTACTTGTTTGCACGTGCACTCCGTCTTAAAAATTCTTTAGCATTCACTTCACCAACAATACGCAAGGGCATCAACTCTTGACCTTCCGCATTAAAAAAAATAATAGTCGGCGGCCCAACAACATGAAATCGCTTGCTAATCGCTTGATCAAGCGCAGTATTTTTTGTGAGATCCATACGCAGCAACACCCAATTTTTTAATGTTTGCTGTATATCTTCGCGTGAAAAGATCGTTCGATCCATCGTGACACAAGAACTGCACCAGTCTGCATAAAAATCTAAAATCACCGGTTTCTGCAAATTTTTGGCATAGGCGAACTGCTGCTCTAGTTCATCCATGGATTGCACGATTTTAAAAATAGATTTTGATTCAGGGTGTTGTAAAGTATTCTTAAATTGTGCCCAAGGATTGAAAATATCACTGTTTCCTTTGACTGAACCGATCATCAAAATAATTCCGTAAGTCAGCATGGCTACAGATAATCCTGTACTGACCCACCGAGCGCGCGCACAAATAGGAGAAAAAATTCCAAAAAAAATTGCGGCTGCTATAAACAAAATCGCCCATAAAAATAATGTCACGGGACCAGGAATCATGCGTGATAACATCCAGATCGCAAGTCCCAGCATAATAAATCCAAATATTCTTTCAACCGCTGCCATCCAGGGGCCCGCTTTCGGTAAAAATTTATCGGCTGAAACACCAATCAGCAATAAGGGTATTCCCATACCAATCCCAAGCGCCAGAAAAGCCAGTGAACCTAACAACACATCGCCGGTTTGGCCAATATAAGCTAGAACGCCAACCAGCGGTGCACTCACGCACGGAGACACAATTAATGTCGACAAACATCCCATCAAAAAAACACCGACATAAGTGCCGCCGCTTTGTTGATTACTGAAAGCAGTAATTTTTCTTTGAAATCTTGCAGGTAATTGCAATTCATACCAGCCAAACAATGAAAGAGCGAGAAGAACAAACAAACCGCTAAATAAAATAATTATCCAGGTTTTTTGCAATTGCGCCTGAATGCTGCTGCCGATTAAAGCAATGACTATTCCGGCAATCGCATAGGTAATCGCCATTCCAGAGACATAGGAAAGTGACAAAAAAAATGATTTCTGTTTATTGGATTTTTTTCCATGCCCCACAATAATGCCGGATAAAATAGGCACCATCGGCAATACACACGGTGTAAAGGCCAGTAACAATCCTAGACTTAAAAAACTCAATATCATGAGAAATAAATTTTTTTCACCAAAAAATTTCGAAATAAAATCATCATCAGGTTTCGTGATGTCATCTGTATTTTGCACATATTGATTCAAATTTTCTGCCGCAGAAATGCGGGCCAAATCAACTTTTATGGATTTTTTAATCGGCGTATAACAAAATCCGGCGCTGGAACAGCCTTGATAATGAATGTTCAGATTCAATATGCCTTTTTTTGAGGATATTAAAGCAATGGGAATTTTAACGGATCCTGTATAGGCTTCGTAATGACCATGTAATTTATCGTACTTCGACTGGCCAGCCGGAAAATGAATTTTTTCAATTCCCACATGATTGAGCGGTGCGGGTTTAAACCGTAATTGATTACGATACAAATAATAGCCTGGCGCAATGTTCCATTCTAAAATCAATTCATTTCGTTGATCGAGATAAGCTGAAAAAGCAAAGGCTTGATCGGCTGGCAAAGGAGAAACATTCTCTCCCGCATTTGCAAAAGACATGATGGACCATGCTAATAACATCAGGAACGTTTTTCGCATAAGAGCCTTTAAAATAAATTAAATCAGAATAACACACTTGACTCAGAATGAATTATCGATATATTTAGCACTCTGCACTTGAGAGTGCCAGATTCACCCCCATATCAATTCAGAGTAACCAACTTTAAAGGAGATTATAAATGAGTCAAATGAGCAATAAAATCCGTCCCCTGGCTGACCGCGTAGTGGTCCAACCCCAGGAAGCTGAAACAACGACGGCTGGCGGTATCGTGATTCCTGATACAGCAACTGACAGCAGAGAAAAGCCCGGCCGCGGTAAAATCGTGGCAGTCGGTACAGGCCGCATGGGTAACGATGGCAAAGTTTTCCCTTTACAAGTTAAAGTGGGCGATAAAGTATTGTTTGGCAAATACGCTGGCACCAATGTCAAACTGGACACTCAAGATTACCTCGTGATGCGCGAAGAAGACATCATGGGCGTACTGGAAGACTAATTCTAACTAACTTAATTAATAAGAGGATTGACTATTATGGCACCTAAAGATGTACGTTTTGCTGAAGAAGCACGCCAATTGATGTTGGCCGGTGTGAATGAACTCGCTAATGCCGTTCAAATTACTATGGGCCCCCGTGGTCGTAACGTGGTAATTGATAAATCTTTCGGCGCTCCAACAGTGACCAAAGACGGTGTGTCAGTTGCGAAAGAAATTGAATTTAAAGACAAATTCAAGAACATGGGCGCACAGATGGTTAAAGAAGTGGCCTCTCAGACTTCAGATGAAGCGGGTGACGGCACAACAACTGCGACCGTTCTGGCTCGTCAAATTCTGGTTGAAGGTCTCAAAGCTGTTGTGGCTGGTTTCAATCCAATGGATTTGAAACGCGGCATTGATAAAGCTGTTGCAACCGCTGTGGAAGAATTGAAAAAATTATCCGCTCCCTGCAAAGATGATAAAGCAATCGCACAAGTGGGAACAATTTCTGCGAATTCTGACGAATCCATTGGCCGCATTATTGCAGATGCTATGGCTAAAGTGGGCAAAGAAGGCGTGATCACGGTAGAAGAAGGTTCAGGTCTTGAAAATGAACTGGATGTCGTTGAAGGTATGCAGTTTGATCGCGGTTATCTCTCCCCTTACTTCATTACCAATCAACAAAACATGACAGCTGATCTCGAAAATCCACTCATTCTGATCGTTGACAAAAAAATCTCTAACATCCGTGATTTGCTTCCTGTATTAGAAGGTGTGGCAAAAGCTGGCCGCTCATTATTGATTCTGGCTGAAGATGTTGAAGGTGAAGCACTGGCAACATTAGTCGTTAATCATATGCGCGGCATTGTAAAAGTCTGTGCAGTGAAAGCGCCTGGATTTGGTGATCGTCGTAAAGAAATGCTCCAAGACATTGCGACCCTCACTAAAGCGCAAGTGATCTCTGAAGAAATCGGCCGCACACTAGAATCCACCACCTTGAAAGATTTGGGTTCAGCTAAGCGTATTCATATCAGCAAAGACAATACCACTATCATTGATGGTGCTGGCGACAATGCTGAAATCAAAGCGCGCATTCAGCAAATTAATGCTCGCATCGCTGATACCTCCTCTGATTATGATCGTGAAAAACTGCAAGAGCGTGTCGCTAAATTGGCTGGCGGTGTTGCGGTGATCAAAGTAGGCGCGGGTTCTGAAATCGAAATGAAAGAAAAGAAAGCACGAGTTGAAGATGCGTTACATGCAACACGTGCAGCGGTTGAAGAAGGTGTTGTACCTGGCGGCGGCGTGGCATTGATTCGTGCTTTACAAGCATTGAAAAACTTGAAAGGCACAAATGAAGCGCAAAACATGGGAATTCAATTAACCTGTAAAGCGCTTGAAGCACCGCTTCGTCAAATCGTTACCAACGCAGGTTACGAAGCATCTGTTATCGTAAACAAAATCATTGAAGGCAACAAAGCAAACTTTGGTTTCAACGCAGCGACAGGCGAATATGGCGACATGATAGAGATGGGTATTTTGGATCCTACCAAAGTCACTCGTACTGCGTTACAACATGCAGCTTCTGTATCAGGCATGATGATTACCACAGAATGCATGATCACTGATCTTCCAAAAGAAGAAAGTGAAGGCGGCATGGGCGGCGCTGGTATGGGCGGCATGGGTGGAATGGGCGGCATGGGCGGTATGATGTAATACTTGCTGCTTTCCCTGTTCTCCCAGCGTGCTTTTCGCTGGGAGAACAGGGAACATTTACCATAATTGTTCACGGGTACTTTATAAAAAGGGCGTGAACATTTACCATTTATGTCAGGTTAAATAACACCATTAGCCAACGCATTACAAATGAAATAACTGGTTCAATGACAGATGACAAAATACCGCTTAGCATCAGTAAAACAATAATCAGAAAACCATAAGGTTCGAGCCGGTGCAAACTCCAGCCTAGCTGGCCGGGTAATAAATTACAAAGTGCGCGTCCTCCATCCAAAGGCGGGATAGGCAAACAATTCAAAACGCCAAGTACGATATTTATCATCATACCTGCCTGGCCCATATAAACGAGGGGCACACCAAACCACGCGTTTAAATTCAAACCTATTTTTGCGATTAAAGCCCAAAAAACAGCCATCAACAAATTGGCGATCGGGCCTGCCATTGCAACTATTACCATATTATATCGCGGATGACGCATATTGCGGGCATCCACTGGAACAGGTTTTGCCCAGCCAAAAATAAAACCGCCGAAAACCAGCATCAAAATAGGTACGACAAGAGTGCCCATGACATCAATGTGTTTCACTGGATTAATTGTTAAACGGCCGGTCAATCGCGCAGTCTGATCACCGAAAAAGGATGCAACCCAACCGTGTGCCACTTCATGTAAGGTAATAGCAAACAAAATCGGGATAGCCCAGATTGCAATTTTTTGAATAACAGTTAATTCCATCAGTTTGACTCTTTGAGTATAATCTAATTTAACGTCAGTATTGTCTAAGCAAAAACACTTCGTTTGCTTAGACAATACTGTAAAATTTCTGGATCCCGTCCTATAGATTGCTCGCATTCTGCTCTCAATCGACGGGATAACCTGAGTATTGCATAAGAAAAAACGTTCACGCAATACTCAGGTTAATTTAATTTTTAGATTGTACTGTAATTATTGGATGAGACAAATTAAAAGTGACCTTATTATTTTACAAGTTGACAGCCGGCCTTCTCATCTTTCTGATTACACTACTTGCTATTATTTATCCGATCAAATCACGCGCGCTTCCTAAGCACAATCGACCGCTTGAGCTGGCAGATGCTTTTGCCAGCGGAATTTTTTTGGGCACGGCTTTATTTCATATGCTTCCTGATGCGATAAAAAGCTTTTCTGTGTTTCAACATATAGGCCAATATCCGATTGCTGAATTATTTTGTGCGGCGGGTTTTTTGGCTTTACTTTTTATGGAACGTTTATCGCGTTATTTTGCGACAGCAAAAAATCAGGCGAACATGCTTTCATATATGTTAGCGTTAATTCTGATTGTCCATTCTCTGATTGAAGGAGCCGTGCTGGGAGTCAATACTGCATTTGCAACGACTTCAGTTATTTTTATTGCGATCATTGCACATAAAGGTTCAGAAAGTTTTGCATTGGCGGTGGTATTGAATCGCAGCAATTTGTCCTTAACAAAAATTATTTATTTAATTTTATTATTTTCGCTGATGACACCTTTGGGTATTGTGTCCGGTATTGGATTGACTGGTTTTTTAAAATCAAATCAAAATGAATTATTTATTGCAAGTTTTAATGCATTTGCAGCAGGCACGTTTCTTTATATGTCGACCTTGCATCACATTAATCACCATCAGCGCGAGCATGAAAAAGAAGGACTTTGGGAGTTTGGGGCGTTGTTGGCGGGGTTGATGATTATGGGAGTGCTGGCGGGGTGGGCGTAGTACACTGTACTGTAAAGTAAGTTTTTAGCGCTTTTTGACCTCCTTCCCCTATCCCCTTCCTCCAAACGAAAAGCGCGTTTAGAGGAAGGGGGACGCTCTAATTGAGCGTATCTGTATCGGAGCTTTTTTGACGTAATAGCTCACCCCCATTGGTTGTCATCGCGGAATTTAGCGCTGCTTGGCGAGCGCCTTTTGCTCGCTTAGCAGCGCTTAATGTCCGCGATCTACCCTTGATTCTCATTTGGGTAGATCGCGGACATTAACTCACTCTAAATTCGCAAAAAGCGCGAATTAAGAGTGAGTAAATTCCGCGATGACAACCAATGGGTGTGAGCTATTACAATAAAAATCACAACAAAATCGCCTTAAAATCCGTCGCCAATCTCTGCAAATCCAACTTATTCAAGAACAATGAATAACACATCCATGCACTCAGCGCCGCAAGGTCTTGAAATTGCGGCGGGATATAACGCGGCGGAACAACAATTCCCTCCTCAACCAAATCCCCAATAATGTGAATATCTTCCAGCGTTGTTTTCCCCACAAAAAGGAGAGGGATATTCGAAACCAATCCACGTTGTACCGCCAGACGTACATAATTATAAATCAGGATAAATCCTTTGCTGTAAGATAAATCTTTGGTAAATGGACCGCCATCTGGAATGCTCCCGCGAAATACCCGCGTTGTCGAATGATAACAATCCATATCTTCCAGACCCTGTTCGCGATAAAAATTAAAAACATCGAGAAAATTAGCACCTTCTTCTGCCATATTCACCGCGGTAATACGATTCGTTAAACGCTTCACGCGTCTCGGGTAAGAAGAAAACGTAAAAACCTCTGTGATAATCGCCAAACCTTCCTGGGTAATCGTTGAAGACGGCGGGCCTTTACTCAGAAAAGTACACACAGGCTGCGTCATTCCATTCAGCGTCGTGCCCAAATGCACCCAGCCTTCATGAATTTCAAAGACACGAATTTCCCGCTCGCTGAACATATAACCCGAATGAATTTTGATGCGGTCCGCTCCCGCTGCCGCATCAGCAACAATACCATCACTTAATTCAACGCGCGGATTATGATTTATATCGGTAAAATAATTCGCCAGGCGCTCTCCCAATAAAGCCACCGTTTCTTCGCTGGTAAAAATTTTATCATCGGCTTTAGTTGCTACACGATCTTTAATGTTCGCCAGCGTATTCGTCACCAAAGTCGCCAAATCTTTTAATGTAGGCGCACCGATATGAAAAGCATCTTCCGAACTACCGTACAATTCTTGAGAAATTTCGGTAAATTTTCGTGTACCGCGCGCCATGAGCATATGAATGACGCGCGTATATTCTCGACACATACGCTGCATAATACTGCCCACACCGCTATATTGACCTAGTTTACGGCGAATGCTGCGTTCAATTTCGTGAAATTCTTCTATTTTTTCTTGCGGATTAAATGAAAGCGGATTTTTTTCCTGATAATACTGAGAATTGATATGAGGCAATCTTTTGCACTTACTTTTAAAAAATTGCTGCTGGACTTCAGCATCCCATTTGATGGAATCAAGAATACGGATAGGTCTTTGCGCAGCAACAATCAATTCAGAAAGTTCGTAAATTACTTTTTGATAATCGTCATCGCCTAACATAGAATGTCCATATTGCGCATACTAAAGATTATAAAAGACCAAATTTTTTCAATTTTGCCCGTAATGTGCCTCGAGACAATCCTAAAATACGAGCGGTTTCCGATTGATTGTTATTGGTGAATTTCATCACTGATGCGATGAGCGGTTCTTCAATTTCATCGAGAAAAAAATCATACACATGACGCGGTTCTTCGCCTTTCAGGTTAGCAAAATAATGCTGCATAACTTCTGTCACATTTTCACGTAAAGAAACTACAGCAGGATCGACATAGGGGTCTTGTTTATTATTGTTTTCCATAAAAATATCCTTGGCAGTAAAATGAAACAAGCATACACGCTTCGTTGTGAATCGTGAAGTGCTAACCCATATCCCCATAAAAACCCTGCAGCGCTGCAATCACCGCAAGCCCCGCTGTTTCCGTCCGCAGTACCCTCGGTCCCAAATTTAACGGCAAAAAGCCCTGTCCCACAGCCTGACTGATCTCCAGATCACTTAACCCGCCTTCTGGGCCAATCAATACCACAACCCGTGCCGTACTGGAAACTGCCAGTTTTTTTAAGGTATTTTCAGCATACGGCGATAAAATCAAACGAAAATCTGCCTGGACTGTTGGCAGCCAGCGGTCCAGCGCCTGCGGCATTTCCAATTCCGGTAAACGATTTCTGCCAGACTGTTCGCAAGCACTCATCACAATCGACCGCCAATGTTCTAACCGTTTCAGAGAACGATCCTGATCTAATTTCACATTGCAACGTTCTGAAAAAAGAGGAATAATTTTTTTAACCCCTAACTCAACCGCTTTTTGAATAGTCAAATCCATTTTTTCTCCGCGAGAAATCCCCTGCGCGAGCCAGATATCAAGCGAACTTTCTACTTCCCGATCAATGTGTTTTTTAATCTCTATCTGCACATTTTTTTTATTAATTTGCTGAATGATAGCGGAAAATTCCCCGCCCTTGCCGTTAAATAATCTAATTTCTTCCCCCACTGATACACGCAATACACGCGCCAAATGATGGCTCGCGGCTTCATCGAGAGTGATATTGGTATTTTCCTTAAAAGGTTGTGCCTGATAAATACGTATTGTCATAAAGAATTAATCATATAGTCTCTGACAGGAACGCCGCCAATCAAATGTTCCTGAATAATGCGCTCTAAAACGTCTGGATTGCAGGAGTGATACCAAATTCCTTCAGGATAAACCACCGCAATCGGGCCTTGACGGCAAATCCGCAGGCAATTTGCCTTCGAGCGGTAGATCCCTGCCTGGTCCAGACCTAATTCATTCAATCGCGATTTGAGATAATCCCAAGCCAAAAGCCCAGCGGCCAAATCGCAGCATTTAGGTTTAGTCTGGTCGCAGCAAAGAAAAATATGCCGTTTGATTTGATTAATACCGCATTTTTCCGCGCGCTCGAGAAGTTCGTCATTCATTTTAAGATTGTACCTCTTTATGCAATCGAATATCATACATACCTCTCAAAAAAAGAGGCAATATGAGTAAGGTTTATATCCAAACCCACGGCTGTCAAATGAATGAATACGATTCAGCAAAAATGGCTGATGTTCTGATGGTTTCGCATCGACTGGAAAAAACTGCTAACCCTGATGAAGCTGATGTTTTATTGCTGAATACCTGTTCAATCCGTGAAAAAGCGCAAGAAAAAGTCTTCTCTGAACTCGGGCGTTTTCGCATACTCAAAGAACAAAATCCGCATTTAATTATCGGTGTAGGCGGTTGTGTTGCAAGCCAGGAAGGTGATGCGATTATTAAACGCGCACCTTTTGTGGATATGGTATTTGGGCCGCAAACCTTGCATCGTTTAGGCGAAATGGTTGCTGAAGTGAAAGCCAAACGCAAACCCGTCGTAGACATTAGCTTTCCCGAAATTGAAAAATTCGACCGCCTGCCTGAACCGCGTGCGGAAGGCCCGAGTGCATATGTTTCCATCATGGAAGGCTGCAGCAAATATTGCAGTTTTTGCGTCGTTCCTTATACACGCGGCGAAGAAATCAGCCGTCCTTTTGATGATGTTCTCGCTGAAATAGTTTCTCTGACAGAACAGGGAGTCCGGGAAATTCATCTCTTGGGACAAAACGTCAACGATTATCGCGGTGCAATGCACGAAGGCGGCACTGCTGATTTGGCATTACTCATTCAATACACAGCAGCGATTGAAGGCGTTTCCCGCATTCGTTTTACGACCTCCCATCCTTTGGCATTTTCGAATAATTTAATTCAGGCTTATGCAAATGTTCCTGAATTGGCAAATCATTTGCATTTGCCTGTACAAAGTGGTTCTGACAGAATTTTAAGCAAGATGAAACGCGGTTATACTGTCTTGGAATTCAAATCCAAAATTCGTAAACTTCGAAAAGTTCGGCCTGACATTAGCATTTCATCTGATTTTATTATCGGATTTCCCGGCGAAACTGACGCAGATTTTGAAGATACCATGAATTTAATTCATGATATTGGTTTCGACAATTCGTTTAGTTTTATTTATAGTCCGCGTCCCGGCACACCTGCTGCACAATTGCCTGATACTGTTTCGATGGATGTCAAAAAACAACGTCTCGCCATTTTACAAAACAGAATTTTATTAAATACAAAACGCATTAGCGACAGCATGGTCGGCACAATACAAACGATTTTGATCACAGGCCCTTCTAAAAAAGATTCCAGCCATTTTGCAGGCCGAACTGAAAATAATCGCGTAGTCAATGTGACAGGCGGAGAAGATTTGATAGGACAAATGGTCAAAGTTCGCATTACTGACAGTTTACCCAATTCGCTGCGCGGCGAATTGATGCTATACTGCGCGCGGTCATAAATTGCGGTTTTTGGCGCAAAAAACCTCAAATTATGGCCGCGCATGGTATATACTGATATTATAGAGGCAACCGAGAGGATCAATATAAACCTTGGAAACGACACATTATTCAAAAGTTGTAGTACTCAGTCCCGAAGACAATCGCAGATTATTGAATCTTTGCGGCCGATGTGATGAGCATCTCCGCCTCATTGAAGATCGTCTGGAAGTTGAAATAAAACAAAGAGGTTACACGTTTTCGATTAGCGGTCTGCCGACAGCCGTAGAAAAAGCCTGCAAAGCGTTAAACGATTTGTATCAAGAAGCGCGGAAATCCTCTCATCTCGCATCCCATGAAGTGCATTTATACTTGCAAACCGCTCGAAAAGCTTCATTAAAACCAGTTTCCAATGAGAGTATACAGATGGACATTCGGATAAAACGTGAAACGATTACTGCTCGCGGCGAGCACCAAGTTCAATATATAAAAAATATTTTAAATCATGACATTAATTTTGGCATTGGACCTGCGGGTACGGGGAAAACGTATCTGGCAGTCGCATGCGCTGTCAGTGCACTTGAAACAGAGCGCGTCAGTCGCATTATTTTAGTACGCCCCATCGTTGAAGCAGGAGAAAAATTAGGATTTTTACCGGGCGATCTCGCAGAAAAAATTAATCCTTATTTACGTCCGCTTTATGATGCGTTATATGAAATGATCGGGTTTGATCTTGTTGGACAACTCATCGAGCGCAATGTCATTGAACTGGCACCGCTTGCTTATATGCGCGGCCGCTCCTTGAATGACTCGTTCATTATTCTGGATGAAGGTCAAAATACGACTTTAGAACAAATGAAAATGTTTTTAACGCGTATTGGCTTTAATTCGAAGGTTGTTATCACGGGCGACATTACACAAATTGATTTAAACAACCGCCGTGACTCCGGTTTAATTCATGCGATGGATGTTTTAAACAATGTGAATGGCATCAGTTTCACGCACTTTGATGCGAGCGATGTGGTTCGCCATCCTCTGGTTCAGCGCATTGTGGAAGCGTACGAAAGTTACCAGGAAAAAAAAGGCACTTAAAAAATGTATGACATTATTATTCAGCGCACTGTCGCAGGCAAATCATTGCCGACAGCGGCAAAGTTAAAACGCTGGGTAACAGCTGCGTTAAAAAATAAAATGGAATCTGCAGAATTAACCATTCGCATTGTAGATAAAGCTGAGATAACAGAATTAAATTCGACTTATCGGAAAAAAAATAAACCCACCAATGTTTTATCCTTTCCTTTTGATATGCCGGAAGAATGCGATGAAATACACATTTTGGGTGACATCATCATTTGCGCAGATGTGGTTCATGAAGAAGCATTGGAACAAGACAAAACACTGGAAGCGCATTTTGCGCATATGGTAGTTCATGGCACCTTGCATTTATTAGGGTATGATCATGAAAAAGATTCAGATGCAGAAATTATGGAAGCTGAAGAAATAAAAATTTTAAATAATTTAGGAATCAATAATCCCTATCAAGTGGTAAAAAATAATGAAGTCAGATAATGATGAAAAACTTTCCTGGTTTGAGCGGCTCAGTGACTTGTTAATCCGGGAACCCAAAGACCGATCACAATTAGTAGACGTTTTACGAGATGCTGAAGACCGCGATATTTTAAGTTCTGAAATGCTCAGCATGATTGAAAGCGTGTTGATTGTTTCAGAAATGCAAGTGCGCGAAGTCATGGTTCCCAAATCGCAAATGATCACGCTGAAAAAAAATAGCACGCTTACAGAAATTTTGCCGATTGTTATTGAGTCTGCGCATTCTCGTTTTCCGGTGATTGAAAATGAAGATGTCGTGGGAATTTTACTGGCAAAAGATTTATTAAAATATGAATTTTCGGCAAAGAAAAAAGATTTTTTGATGAGTGATAATTTGCGCCCTGCTGTGTTTGTTCCGCAAAGTAAACGTCTCGATATTTTGCTTCGAGAATTTCGTGCGAAGCGTAATCATATTGCCATCGTGATTGATGAATATGGACAGGTTTCAGGATTGGTCACGATTGAAGATGTACTGGAACAAATCGTGGGCGATATTGAAGATGAATATGATATTGATGAAGATGATGATATTAAAAAACATGAAGATGGAAGCTATACGATAAAAGCTTCTACCATAATTGATGATTTTAACGAATATTTTGTCACGGATTTTAATGACGAAAAATTTGATACGATGGGAGAATTGGTATTAAATCAGTTTGGTCATCTGCCGAAGCGCGGCGAAGTCATTACCATTGGAGATTATCGTTTTAAAGTGTTGCATAGTGATAATCAACGGATCCATTTGCTGGAAGTGAAAAAAGAAGTTTAATTATTTAATTTTTTACCTCCTTCCCCTTTCCCCTTCCTCCAAACGAAAAGCGCGTTTAGAGGAAGGGGGACGCTCCGATACAGATGTGCTAAATTAGAACGTCCCCCT
>DATIJV010000062.1:0-2629 GCA_035478255.1 Gammaproteobacteria bacterium | reverse complement strand
GCCAGCTTTTATATTGTTCACAAGTATTTTAAGAGCAAGAAATTCAGGAATTTTCATTTTATTTGCTTTGACAGCCAGCTTCTTGGCAAGTGCTATTACTTTTGCATCACTTGTGCCTTCGAGATACTCCCCGCGATCAATTTTTTTCATGTCAGCAACCAGATCAGACGGACCGGGGAAAAGAAAATCAGATGATGGATAATTCATAATATTTTCTGCATGTTCTTCCCGCTCAACCATGACTCCCAGCTGATCCGGTTTTTCCTTTGCAATAATTTGCTGAATCTCCACTTGCTCCTCGGGGCTTGTGATATATGGTAGGACTACCCGTATTTTTTTGCCTAGTTTTTTAAAAAGTCTAATGGTATCAATTTCCAGATCAAGCAGATTTCTATAATGAAGCAAGCGCGCGCTGCCTCTTATTTTGTGGTTGTTTTGTAAGAAGCTGAATTCATCAGGATGATAATCCATCATGCGGTAGTAAATTATCTCAGGGGACGCAGCGGCAATATTTTTGATTATTTTTGTCCGATTATTATTTAATGAACGCAGAGCAACAAATTCTCCCCGAACCCAAATTGCGCTGGCCTTTTTTAGAAGACTCTGTCCGCTTGGAGGAAGAATTTCGGGAGTACTTGTTGCGAGAATAAAAAAATCACTGGGAATTAGATTTGGCTTTTTAGCATAATTACCCAGAGGACGCAGTGATTCTTTGAGAATTATATCAAGGTGAGATCCGGGCATTATTTTATCCTTCGGTGGGAGGTATTCATCTGCATTGCCAAGCTTGGAAACAAATGATAGATCATCAGGCATAACTTTTATATTATAACACTTAAGGTTTATTTTTTTAAAACAAATTACCTATTTAAGTGACAAAATATTAATGTTATGATAAATGTATGAATGTTCTTTTTGTTTCTGCCGAGGTTGCTCCTTTTGTATCTGTTGGGGGATTGTCCCAAGTTATGTATTTTTTGCCCAAAGCACTTCGGGATTTGGAAAATGACGTTCGTGTTTTTACTGCAAAGTACGGGACAATGGATAGGTCTCTTCTTGAGAATAAAATGGAATTAGCAACCGAGTTTGCCCAATTAAATGTGCCGGTTGATGAGAGTGAGACTAATGGGAAAAATCTCATTTGCAATGTGCTTGAGTATAAAGATAAAGAAACTGATGCAACTACATATTTTTTGGAAAATAGAGAATACTATGAACTTCGTGCCAATGTTTACGGATACAAAGATGATCACATCAGGTTTGGGCTTTTATCCAAAGGCTGCCTTGAGTGGTTGTATCAGATACAGATGACAGGAAATTGGTGGCCGGACATAATTCATTGTCATGACTGGCATACTGCGTATCTGATAGATTATATAAAGCGTACGCCTCGCTATGCAGGAGTATTTAAAGATGTACCTGTCGTTCTGACAATACACAATCTCTCGATGCAAGGAAATTATGATTTTAAATACGGCGATAAAAAAGACTATGATGATGGATCGATTCCCCTTGAGTCAATTTTATCATCTAAGTTTCAAGCACAAAACCCGCTAAAGCGAGGATTGCTTTTTGCTGATGCAGTCAACACCGTTAGTCCGACACATGCTGTTGAAGTTCTTACTCCGCAATATTCTGAAGGAATGGATGAGGTCCTGCATAAAGTAAAAGTTAAGGTGACCGGAATATTAAACGGATTGGATACTGAAAAATTTGATCCATTAACGGATAAAAATATCAAAAAAAAGTATGATGCAAAAAGTTTTGTTAATGCCAGAATCGAGAACAAAAAGCAGCTGCAAAAATTATTTGATTTACCTATTGATGCGACAAGACCTCTTTTGTCTTTTAGCGGCAGGCTGGTTGAGCAAAAGGGACTTGATCTTATTCTGGACGTTTTGCCGCATCTTTTTAATGAAAGACCGGATGTTCAGATGGTTTTTCTCGGTGCAGGAAATGAGAGGTATAGACTTGAGTTAACAGTTCTTCAAAAGCAGTTTCCAAACCAATTAGGACTTCACTTGCGTCCTGATTTCAGTTTGCCCCGTAAAATTTTTGCCGGAGCAGACATGATGCTGGTTCCCAGTATTTTTGAACCCGGAGGAATTATTGCGCTTGAAGCGCTCAGATATGGTTGTGTTCCGCTCGTCAGAAGAACGGGCGGACTTAATGACATTGTTTCGGATTTTAATCCGAACGCCAAATCAGGTAATGGTTTTTCATTTAAGAATATTGATTCATGGGCGTTATATGGTGCGATAATTGAGTCACTCACAATTTATGCAGTTCCGGCGCTTTGGAATACTCTCGTAAAAAATTGTATGAAGTCGGATTTTTCATGGAATTTCGCTGCTAAAGAATATGATTCTTGGTACAAGAGAGTAGTTGAGGATAAAAATTCAAAACAATGAATGATTATTCATCTTGGTTTGACGAGTTCCGCAAAAGTGAGCATTTTGCTTTTTTACAGAAAAAACCTATTGCTTATTTCTCAGTAGAATATGCATTGTCCGATGTATTGCCGACGTATGCCGGAGGACTGGGAGTTCTTGCCGGAGATTACGTAAGGGAGCTGGGGGACCAAAAAATACCGGCTGTCGCAATAGGAATTTATTATCAAAATAAATAC
>DATIJV010000061.1:0-37031 GCA_035478255.1 Gammaproteobacteria bacterium | reverse complement strand
CCTGAGTTATGGATAAGAACCCTTTTAAAACAAGTATTTATTGTAAGTACAAGGCGAAAACTTAAAAAAATGAGGAGTGTAGCACTTTCTACATGACTCATTTTTTTAAGTTTTCAACGCCGTACTTGCAATAAAGACGACATTTTAAAAGGGTTCTTATCCATAACTCAGGTTAAATAATCCTGTTAATGTTGAATGTTTACAATTACAAAGCTAGCACTTGTCGCAAACCATCATCAATTAAATTCATTTCATGCGCTGATAATTCGCCTTCATGATGAAGAAATCTTTTTTTATCAAGAGCACGAAGCTGATCTATCACTGCACATACATTTGAGTTATTAAAATAAACTTTAATACTTAACGGTGGTTTTTCTGGTGCTTGAGTTGAAAGCGGAATAGCCAATAGAGTGCTTCGTGCAGGATTTATAGGAGTTGCGCCCACTAATATCCAAGGACGTGTTTTCTTTTGTTCGCCTCCGAGAGCTCCATGTTCCTCTACAAGATATACTTCTCCTCTGCGAAACTTAAATGTATTTTTAGACATCCTTTAATCCATCCTCACCAAACTCACTATCCCAGGAAGACATCTCATCTCTTAATCCTTTGTTTTCTTCAAGTTCTTTTGCGCAAAGATATAAGGATTGTTCACGCATACTTATTTCTTTTTCAAAAAGTATGGCAGCAATTTTACTACGTTCTCTGGATGGAATCGCAGATCGCATGCGGGCCGCCAGCTGGTCGGGAAAAGAAAACATTACTTTTACTGTCATGGAATGATTCCTCTCAAGTTATATTATATATTATAGATTATTGAGTATATAAAGCAAGGAAAATTCCTATTGTATTGAAAAAATACGCATATTTCCCAGTTTTATTCCGGGTAAGAAAATTAAGGCTTTCCCCGGCAATATGTAGGATAATTCACGGTTTTAAATAACCCTGTTAATTATGCAAAATATATTTAAAACTGAATTAGTCAAGCAGCATGCGGCCATGCCTGCGCGCATCACTCAAATCACTACACCGCATGGCGAAATTTTAACACCTGCTTTTATGCCTGTCGGTACGCGCGCCTTCGTCAATTGCATGACACCGGTGGACCTCGTCAATGCTGGGAGTCAAATTATTCTGGGCGGAAATACTTATCATATGTTATGCGCGCCAGGTACGGAAATTATTCAAAATGCCGGTGGAATGCATAAATTTATGGATTGGAACAAACCCATGCTGACGGACAGCGGTGGATTTCAGGTTTTCAGTTTATCTAAAAACGGCAAAATTTGTAAAATAGATGCGAAAGGCGCGCATTTTAAACATCCTATCTCAGGGCAAGTGATTCATCTCACACCGCAATCTTCCATTCAAACACAAAAAATCATCGGCGCAGATATCATTATGGCATTTGATGAATGCACGCCTGAAAATGGCGGGCGCGAGGCAGCACTACAAGCTATGGAGCGGACTCATCGCTGGCTGGCTGAATCTATTGGTGAGCACCAAAAAAATCCGCAATCTGCATATGGTTATAAACAGGCTTTATTTGGCATCATTCAAGGCGGTAGTTTCCCTGATTTGCGCGAACAAAGCACGCGATTTATTTTGGATGCAGACTTGGATGGCATTGCAATCGGCGGCGAAGTCATTGGTTTTGACATGCAAAAAACGCTTGAAGTCATTGATTGGGTAAGGCCGATGCTGCCGGATAATAAAACCCGTTACACCATGGGAGTCGGTTTAAATCCCCAGGATTTGATTGATGCCGCGGCGAAAGGCATAGATATTTTTGATTGTGTGGCGCCGACACGAAATGCGCGGCATGGCTCGCTTTATTGTGGAGAAATTGTCGAGGAAAATAACTGGGTGCGCTTCCAACATCATGAAGAAAAGGGCAAAATTCTCATTAAAAAAAGTATTTATGCAAAAGATAATCGACCCATTATGGAAACATGTGCATGTTATACGTGTAAGAGTTTTACACGTTCTTATCTGCATTTTCTTTTTAAACAGCAATCGCTCGCGTATAATAATTTAGCCTGCATACATAATATTCATGTCATGCAAGATGTTTGCGAAAAAATGAGAAAGCTAATAAAGGACAGCCAATGACTATCATGGAATTACAGCCTGATTTTGAAATTTTTGCCCGCATCGTAACTGCATTTTTACTGGGTGGATTAATTGGCTGGGAGCGCGAACGTCATGGGATTTCTGCAGGTATCCGCACATATGGTGCAATTTCTTTGGGTGCATGTGTTTTTGGCGTATTGTCTATCAGTATTGTGGGCGCAGATCCCTCGCGTATCGCAGCACAAATTGTGACAGGGATTGGTTTTTTAGGCGGCGGCGTGATTTTTCGGCAAGGTGATTATGTGAGCGGTCTGACCACCGCCGCGACCTTATGGGCAACTGCAGCGGTAGGTTTAGCTGTTTCGTTTGGACTATACTTGATTAGTTTTCTCACGGCGATTTTGATTTATTTATTATTATATTTACCGCGTTTGCCGTGGTGGAGAAAAGTAACGGGGAAATAACGGCGATGAAGCGCCCGTAGCCCACCCATACGGCCGCAATACTATTTTTTTAACATCTCCTGCAACTCTCCATTCTCATACATTTCACCCATAATATCGCTGCCGCCCACAAACTCTCCCCTCACATACAACTGCGGAATTGTCGGCCAATTCGAAAATTCTTTAATGCCCTGACGAATTTCAGGCTCTTCCAGCACATTCACAGTCGCGAATTTTTCCAAGCCGCACGCTTTTAAAATACTGACTGCGCGCGAAGAAAAACCACATTGCGGAAATTGCGGTGTGCCTTTCATATAAAGAATCACAGGATTTTCTGAAATTTGCTGTTTTATCATTTCTTGTACTGACATATTCAACCTCTCATAATAAACCTAACTGTAATTTTGCAACATCTGTCATCATGCTGCGGTCCCACGGCGGATCAAACACCATTTCAACTTTCACATCAGTGACTTCTTTAATCGTCCGAATTTTTTGTTCGACTTCAGCAACAATCACCGGCCCCATACCGCAACCGGGTGCAGTCAACGTCATTTTAATATCAATCTGGCCGTCATCAATTCTGCATTCATAAACCAATCCTAAATCCACAATATTCACAGGAATTTCAGGATCAAAACAGGTTTTCATTAACTCCCACACTTTATCTTCGATTGAACCTTGCATCTGGTTCACATCCGGCTCTTCCATAATAATCATTCCCAACGCATCACCGTCTTTTCCAGCAACACGCGCAAGATTACCATTCACATAAACCGTATAAGAATTTCCTAACGCTTGCGTGATATAAACAAGCGACCCTTTTTGCAAAGACACTTTTACGCCTGACGGAATCAACATCGCTTCGCAATCTCGCTGAACTTCGATAGTATCCTGCTTAAACATGTTTCCGCCTATTCAATGGTAAAACTTTCGCCGCAACCGCAACGATTTTTTTCATTCGGATTAATAAAAATCAAACGTTTTTGTTTTAATCCCACCGTATCAGTATCGACTACGTAATCAATGATGACGCCTTTCACAAAATTTTCACACGCAGGATCAACATATATTTCTAAATTATCTTGTGAAAAATGCATATCATTTTCTTTTACCTGTTCGATAATATCAGGCACGTAGGCATAACCCGAACAGCCAGTTTTTTTTATGGATAAACGAAAACCAATTCCTCCCGGATGTTTCTCCAGCATGGATTTGATATGTACGATTGCTGAATCAGTTAATGTTATGAGATTCATGATGTTTCCTCAGTGGTCACTTCTTTTTTATCATCATGGATGGCTGCTTTTAAGGTATGCCAAGCCAGCGTCGCACATTTAACACGCGCAGGAAATTCTCTGACACCGCTTAATACAGTCAATTTACCTAATTTTTCAGATAAAATACCCTCTGTGACCAAATCATGAAATGCCGTAAACAATTCTTCTGCTTCTTCTACCGTTTTATCACGCAAAATTTCTGAGAGTAAAGATGCCGATGCCATTGAAATCGCACACCCTGATCCTTCAAATTGAATTTTTTTCAACACTCCATTTTTTTCTTCAACATGCAGCAAAATTTTATCGCCGCACAATGGATTGAATCCTTCCTTATGAAGGTTCGCGTCATCAAATGCACCAAAATTTCTGGGATGACGACCATGATCAATAATCACCTCTTGATACAATTCACGTAATTCTGCGCTCATTTAAATATCCTCTTGACTTCCGAAAGGCCCGCGATGAGTGCATCCACATCTTCTTTTGAATTATAAATTCCAAATGAAATACGCACGCAGGCAGGAATATTCAAACGCTCCATGAGCGGCTGAGCGCAATGATGTCCTGCACGTACCGCAATTCCTTCGTGATCTAATATTGTCGCGATATCATGCGGATGAATATCCTCTAAAATAAATGACAGTACACCCACTTTGTTTTTTGCTTCACCCAGAATTTTCAACCCGGGAATTGCTGCAAGTTTTTTATTAGCGTAATCCAGCAGATTTTTTTCATGCTCAAAAATTTTTTTCATGCCTATTTTTTCTAAATAATCCAGCGCATGAGCAAACGCTACCGTATCTGCAATATTCGGCGTGCCCGCTTCAAACTTATGCGGTAATTTTGCGTATGTCGTTTTCGCAAAGCTCACACGCTCAATCATGCTGCCGCCACCTTGATAAGGCGGCATTTTTTCAAGCAGCGCAGTTTTGCCATACAAGACTCCGACGCCGGTTGGACCATACGCTTTGTGCGAAGAAAATGTGTAAAAGTCACAATCAAGATCACGCATATCAACCGGCATGTGCGGAAACGCTTGCGCTCCATCTACTAGCACCGGAACATCATGACTATGCGCCATCTTTGTCATTTCCTTGATGGGATTAATCGTGCCTAATACATTTGAAACATGCGTAACAGCCACCATCTTTGTGCGAGAAGAAAATAATTTTTTGAAACTTCCAAGATCAAGTTCGCCATTTTCCAAAACCGGAATGACCCGCAGCACGATACCGAATTGATCCACGAGCAATTGCCAGGGAACAATATTAGAATGATGTTCCATTTCACTCAAAATAACTTCATCATTTTTTTGAAATTTTAAACGAGCGTAACTTTGGGCGACCAAATTAATGGCTTCTGTTGTGCCGCGCACAAAAATAATTTCATGCGCGTATTCTGCATTAATAAATTTTTGCATTTTTACACGTGCATTTTCATATAATTTTGTCGCGCGATCGCTTAGCTCATACGCACCGCGATGAACATTTGCATGATCTTTTCCATAATAATTAACTAAAGCTTCTATGACACATTGCGGTTTTTGACTGCTCGCGGCACTATCCAGAAATACCAGAGGTTTTCCATGAATTTTTTGTTGGAGAATAGGAAAATCTTTTTTATTCATCATGACTGCACATCCGGTCTCGTATGTAGTGTCTCAAATTTTCATCTTCTATTTTGTCATATATTTCTTCGAGAAATCCTTTGATTAATAATTTGTACGCTTCATTTTTATCTAATCCGCGCGAGCGCAAATAAAATAACGCTTCTTCATCTAACTGCCCGACTGTCGCGCCATGCGTACATTTTACATCTTCTGCATAAATTTCCAATTCAGGTTTTGAATTCACTTCAGCATCTTTCGATAATAATAAATTATGATTCGCTTGATGTGCATTAATTTGTTTAGTGTGCGGATGAACATACACTTTACCGTTAAAAACCGCGCGGGATTTTTTTTCAAGAATTCCTTTATATAACATGGAACTGGTACCATGCGCTGCAAGATGATCAATATGAATGTGATGATCAATGTGCTGATTATCCTGACTTAATCGATACAAGCCCTGCATTTCTGTTTCGGCACTGGATTCTTTTTGAAAAACACTCAAGTCTTCCCGTTCCAGATGTGCGCCTTTCGATAAAAAGAAAGTTTTGACCGAACTCCCCTGGTTCTGCTGAATGAATACATTAGCAACATGCGCCGCACTTAAATCATCATCTTGAATTTTGTAATAACAAATTTTTGAATTATTTTTCGCGTATATATCGGTCACCACATTCGTAAAATAACGTTTTGCATTTTCAGCCAGATGATCTTCGATGATGGTGACGCACGCCTCCTGATTTACAATAATAATATTTCGAGGATTTGTCAAAAATTCATTTTGTTCAGTATTAATAAACAATAAATGAATGGGCTTCTCAATCACAGTATTTTTCGGAATTTCCAAAAACATTCCATTCGTCATCATCGAAGAATTCAACCGGGCAAAAGGAAATTTTTTAACATCGAACTCACGAGACAAATAACGTTCTTTTTCTGCATTAAGAATTTGATCAAGCGGAGACAGGGTGACGCCCGTTGGCAAATCTTTTGTATTCGATAAGTTTTCAGCAAAATGACCATTGATAAAAACAAATTGAATGCTGGAAATTTTTTTTATTGAGCGCACTCTATCGGTAATGCGAAATTCTCTCTGCTCGCCTGCCTCTTCAGGAATAAGATTTCCCTTTATCTCGGTGTATTTCCATAATTCATTTTTACGTGAAGGCAATTCCTCTCGCACAAATTTCCTGAGCTCATGCAATCGAGATTCTACTGCTATTTCGCTCATGTTTGTGCCTCTTTTTCTATCCAGGCATATCCTCTTTCTTCAATTTGCAAGGCCAACTCTTTACCGCCCGACTTGATTATCTGGCCACGCACCATGACATGCACAACATCTGGAACGATAAAATTTAATAATCGCTGATAATGCGTCACGACAATAAAACTGCGCGCGCCATCTCGCAAACTATTTACGCCTTTTGCGACTGCTTGTAATGCATCAACATCCAAACCTGAATCGGTCTCATCTAAAATTGCCAGAGAAGGTTCCAGCATTAACATTTGCAAAACTTCATTCCGTTTTTTTTCACCGCCTGAAAAACCTTCATTCACTGCGCGATATAAAAATTTTTCATCCATGTCCACTTCTTTCATTTTGGATTTGACCAGAGTTAAAAAATCCATGGCATCAAGCAGTGGCAAGTTTCGCTGTTTTCGAATGCTATTGACAGATGCTTTCAAAAAATACATATTATTGACGCCAGGAATTTCCACTGGATATTGAAACGCCAAAAACAATCCTTCTGCTGCACGCGCTTCTGGTTCCATTGCCAACAAATCCTGACTTTTAAAAATCGCGCTGCCTTCTGTCACTTGATAGGTTTCACGTCCCGCCAAAATATTGGCGAATGTGCTTTTTCCTGAACCATTGGGTCCCATGATCGCATGCACTTCGCCGGGATTCACTTTCAAGTTCACACCGCGTAATATATATTTTGTTTTCTGTTTTTCATCTTGAATTGATGCGTGAAGATTTTTTATCTGCAACATGTTTGCCTCTTTATGATTATCCAACACTGCCTTCCAGACTCACTTCTAATAATTTTTGTGCTTCAACAGCAAATTCCATCGGTAATTCGTTAAATACTTTTTTACAAAATCCATTTACGATTAATGAAACGGCATCTTCTTCACGCAGCCCGCGTTGACGACAATAAAATAATTGGTCATCACCAATTTTAGAAGTCGATGCTTCATGTTCTATTCTTGCCGTGGGATTTTTCGCTTCAATATAAGGAAACGTGTGCGCGCCGCACGTATCACCCAATAATAATGAATCGCATTGCGTGTAATTACGAGCATTTGTCGCGGTGGGCATAACACGGACTAAACCGCGATAGGTATTTTGTCCGTGCCCTGCAGCAATGCCTTTTGAAATAATTGTACTGCGAGTATTTTTTCCGATATGAATCATTTTCGTGCCAGTATCTGCTTGTTGCTTATGGTTGGTTAAAGCTACCGAATAAAATTCACCGATTGAATTATCACCTTGCAAAATCACGCTGGGATATTTCCAAGTAATTGCTGAACCCGTTTCAATTTGCGTCCAGGAAATTTTTGAATTCGCACCGCGGCAAGCCCCGCGTTTTGTGACAAAATTAAAAATTCCCCCGCGGCCATTTTCATCGCCCGGATACCAGTTTTGTACTGTCGAATATTTTATTTCTGCATGATCGAGTGCGATTAATTCCACAACCGCTGCATGCAATTGATTTTCATCACGCATGGGTGCCGTGCACCCTTCAAGATAACTCACATGACTTTCTTCATCTGCGATAATCAATGTTCGTTCAAATTGTCCGGTATTCGCTGCGTTAATACGAAAATACGTCGATAATTCCATTGGACAGCGCACGCCTTTGGGTACATACACAAATGAACCGTCGCTGAATACAGCAGAATTTAATGTCGCAAAAAAATTATCGCGATAGGGAACAACAGTCCCCAAATATTTTTCCACTAATTCAGGATGTTTTTGCACGGCTTCCGAGAAAGGACAGAAAATTACGCCCGCTTCAGCGAGTTTATTTTTAAACGTCGTCGCAACTGATACACTATCAAATACCGCATCGACCGCCACCCCCGCCAATCGTCCTTGCTCATGCAGCGGAATTCCCAGTTTTTGATAAGTTTCCAATAGTTTGGGATCGACTTCATCCAAGCTTTTGGGGCCGTCTTTTTGCACTTTGGGTGCAGAATAATAAATAATACTTTGATAATCGATATCAGGATAATCGACGTGCGCCCAATGCGGCGGTGTCAAAGTCAGCCAATGTTGATAAGCGCGCAAACGCCATTGCAGCATAAATTCCGGCTCATTTTTGCGTTTGGAAATTTTTCGAATAACTTCTTCGGATAATCCAGGTGCAAACGTATCTGCCGGAATTTCCGTCACGAAACCGTAAGCGTAGTTTTTATTAACAACTTGTTTAATATAGCTATTTGTCATCAAGGTTTATCTCTCTTTAGGCGGCATAGTCTACCGTATTTGCCCTAATTATAGCAATTATCATAGCCAACTACTTGACTTTTTGACAAAAATAGTTCAGCCATATACGATAACAATATTTTCTTAAATTTCAGGGAAAAATTCAGACTATGCACTACAATAAACTCGGCCGCGCTGGCATTAAAATCAGTGAAATTTCGTTCGGCTCATGGATTACCTTCTCAAAACAATTAGATCTGGATGCAGTCAAAGATTTCATGCATGCCGCAGTCGATCATGGAATTAATTTTTTTGACAATGCGGAAGGTTATGCGCATGGCGAATCGGAAATTTTAATGGGCAAGGCAATCAAAGATTTTCGCCGCGAAGATCTGGTTATTTCGACCAAAATTTTTTGGGGTGGAAATGGTCCGAATGATACCGGATTGTCACGCAAGCATTTGCTGGAAGGAACGCGAAATGCATTGCGTCGTTTGCAGCTTGATTATGTAGATTTATTATTTTGTCATCGTCCTGATCCTGATACCCCTATTGAAGAAACTGTTCTTGCAATGGATTATCTGGTTCGAAATGGATATGCGCTTTATTGGGGAACATCTGAGTGGAATGCGATACAAATTGAAAGCGCTTATCAAATCGCGGAACAGTTAGGCTGCATCAAGCCTTCGATGGAGCAGCCAAAATATAATATGTTTTCGCGTGAGAACCTGGAAAAAGATTATTTACCGTTATTTGAAAAATACGGGATGGGAACGACTATCTGGAGCCCGCTGGCCTCAGGTATTTTGTCAGGAAAATATGATCATGGCATTCCGCCGGACAGTCGTTTGGCAAAAGAAGCCTGGTTGATTCCGACAAACTTTCAGGAGCAGGTTTTAAAAGTAAGAGATATTTCTAAAATCGCAGATAGTTTGAGCTGCACGACATCGCAGCTTGCGATTGCGTGGTGTCTCAAAAATCCGCATGTCAGTTCAGTGATTACAGGTGCGACGCGAAAAGAACAATTATTGGAAAATCTGGAAGCGATTGAAATAAAATCTGCGTTGACGCCGGAGATTATGAAAAAGATTAATATGATCTTAAGCAGACTTTAAAATGAAAAATTATGCTAGTATGCATTTAAACGGCCTTGAGTTAAGTGTCAATTTGGGCTGGCCGAAAGGAGAAAGAAAAAAATCACAAATTGTCATGCTTGATGTAACAATTCATTTTTCAAAAATCCCACTAGGTTGTACGACAGATCAATTAGAAGATACTTATTGCTACGATGCATTAATTAAAACAATAAAAAATAATGTTACAGGGCGAGATTTTCGTTTGCTGGAACATTTAGGTTTTGAGCTGCATCGCATTGTGACAGAAAATTTACCGCCTGATTGCAAAATCTCAATTAAATTGACTAAACGGCCCGCTATTTTGAACTTAACCGGCGGTGTAACTTTTTGTTATGGTTTTGAAAAATGCTAATTTTATGTTTAGGCAGCAATACCGGAGATCGCCTGGCTCATTTACGCAGCGCATTAAAATTTATAAAAAATATTCCAGAAATTTCTGTCAAACAAATTTCTCCCGTTTATCTTTCCGATGCATT
Source organism: Gammaproteobacteria bacterium (assembly GCA_035478255.1). Lineage (GTDB taxonomy): Bacteria > Pseudomonadota > Gammaproteobacteria > DSM-16500 > DSM-16500 > DATIJJ01. The sequence continues at coordinate 26,584 of DATIJV010000061.1, read as the reverse complement.
ATTACCAGAAAATGCTTCGCTTGACTGGAACAAACCTTTTTTGAATGCAGCATTGCGATGTGAAACTTCTTTATCACCACAAGAATTATTGCACTCTGTCAAACACATTGAAAAAAAAATGGGTCGTCTGGATACGACTCACTGGGGACCGCGTGTGATTGATATTGATTTGCTCGCATGGGATGAGCAAATTATTTCAGAAGAAAATTTGCAAATTCCGCATAAAGAATTAACACATCGTCCTTTTGCTTTATGGCCTCTGATCGACGTTGCGCCTTTCTGGATCCATCCAGTATTGCACAAACCAGCGGCTGAAATTGCCGCTGAATGGGGGTCGCCTTTTTCGGGTGAAGCACCATTTCATACGCAGCAAATTGCACAGCGGATTGAAAATTCCCAGCTTGTTGGAATTATTAATGTAACACCGGATTCTTTTTCAGATGGCGGAAAATATTTCGATGTGGATTCTGCAGTTAAACAAGCGAAGCAACTCATGCTGGATGGTGCAGAAATTATTGATATGGGCGCGGAAGCGACTAACCCTCGCGCCACAAGTATCGCGCCTGAAGAAGAATGGTTACGGCTTCTGCCTGTTTTGGAAGCGATTATATCTGCATCTTCCCAGATGATTATTCCCCCAAAAATCAGCGTGGATACGCGTCATGCTTTTGTGGCAGAGAAAGCTTTGAATTTGGGTATTCACTGGCTGAATGATGTGAGCGGCGGTGATGATCCTAAGATGCGGAAATTAATGACGCAAAATATGTGTGATGTCGTCATCATGCATCATTTAGGAATTCCGGTTGATCGAAATAAAATTTTATCTCTCGAAAAAAATCCTGTGGATTTTCTCATGGAATGGGCCCAAAAAAAATTAAATGATTTAGTGAATGAAGGAGTTGCGCTGAATAGAATTATCCTTGATGTAGGAATTGGTTTTGGCAAAAACGCCGCGCAGTGCCTGGAATTAATTAAACATATCAATCTTTTTAAAAAATTAGGCGTGCGATTACTGGTCGGTCATTCGCGAAAAATTTTTTTAGGGCAATTTACAGCGAAAGAATTTTCGGAGCGAGATTTAGAAACAACTGTATTATCGATTTTTTTATCTTCGCAGCAGGTGGAATATTTGCGCGTGCATAATGTTGATATGCAGGCACGGGCGTTTAAGGTGGCAGGTGCAATTCAGCGAAAAGCTGTCTTTGCCTGTAACACCCGGCCAGAATGCACTCTTGACCAAACTACATTAAAGTAGTATTATAGCGGAATGGCATATTCGTTTATAAATTATAAAAAACAAAAGATAATCTTGGGTGAGGGAGCCTTTGAACACATTTTCGAAGCACATCCAGAAGTTTCATTAAAAGATATTGAGATGGCACTTAAAAATCCTGATGAAGTACGTATGAGTTCATACAAAAACGATAGTGAGCTTTATTATACATTCAAGACAAAAAATCGCTACATTTGTGTAATCGTGAAAATCTGTAAAGACGGAAACTTTATTTCCACTGCATTAACCACGACAAAACCAAAAGCAGGACGTATACTTTATAAAAAAGAGGCAGAATAATTATGTATATTTATTATAATGAAAAGACTGATTACCTTGAAGTTCTTGAAAAAAAAGTTAAGAACTATTCTGTGCCTCTCAAAAATGGCCTTTTTAAAATATTTGCAGAAAGGGGAAATAAACACATTGGTTATGGAGTTGAAAATATATCCAAACGGCTCCAGGATTTAGATATTTTTGATCCTTTTGTAAAGCTTTCTATTATGATCAAGATATCGAGATTAAAGCACCACTATACACAACAACAAATCGCTTCCAAGTTAAATATGGGACTATTGCCTTATCAGCGATTAGAGTCTGGTAAAAATAATCCCACCTTAAAAACACTTCTTAAAGTGAAAGAAGTGCTGCCTGATTTGGATCTGTCAAGAGTAGCCTAACCAGACCTTATGCTTATGTTTGTTTAGCCAATATTTCAAGCACCCATGAATTTAAGCTTTTTCCATGCGCTTCGGCTAATATAGCGACCTTTGCATGCAGCTCAGGCGGCAGACGTAACATGACATTGCCTGAATAAGGCTTTTGAGGTTGTTTTCCAATTTTTTGACACGCAGAAAGATAATCATCGACAGCCTCTTCAAATGCGGCATGTAATTCCAAAACAGAATTTCCATGAAATCCAATCACATCGTTGATTCCCGCTATATGGCCAACAAAGCAATCGTCTTCATTACTGTATTCTATCCGTGCTGCATAGCCTTTATAATTCATTGTGTTCATGTGATACTCCTGCTTTTTCAAGAAATAATCGCGCATCGCGAACCTGATAAGGTTTAGCTTCTTTTTAGTAAACAGTACTTTCAAGATATCGCAGCAACTGAATAAAACGATCCAAATACTACGACACAATCAGCGGGGCCTGATGCCTGCAGCGCCGCATCATACGCTTGTTTCAATGTGTGATAAGAATTGACCGCATCAATTTTTGCCGTGCGAAAACAATATTCCAAAACAGATAATGACGCACCTCGTTCAGTTGAAAGCTCTGCTATATACCATTCATCAATACAATCGCGCATGACAACGAGCGTTGAAACAATATCTTTATCAGCCAGCATGGAAAAAACCGCCCGGATTTTTCCCGGATATTTTTTGTCATGCAAATAATTTGCCAGAAATTCCGCTGCGGCCGGATTATGAGAAACATCTAAAATTTTTGTCACGTCTCCCGGAATAACTTGTATGCGGCCTTGTAAATGCGCATTCGCCAATGCTTGATTAATCGCCTGGCGCTTCACAGGCAGTTTTTCTTGCATCAATTCTACCGTCATTAACACAGTCGACATGTTTTGCAATGCCAAATCCGGCAGAGGTAAATTTTCTTCGCGTTTTTCTTCACACCACCAATTCCATGAGGTATCGCGCATTTCAAAACCAAATGTCTCATCCTGGCAATAGAATGGAACTTCGTGTTCATTTGCATAATCCAGCAAAGTGACGGGCGGATCAAAGTCCCCGCATACCGCAGGTTTGCCGCGGCGAAGAATACCGGCTTTTTCCACTGCAATTTCTTCTCGTGTGTTGCCAAGCCAATCTGCATGATCAAGCGCAATGCTGGTGATGACAGACACATCTGCATCGATAATATTAACTGCATCTAAACGACCGCCTAAACCCACTTCTAAAATCCCAATATCCAAATTGGATTTTTTAAAAATATCTAACGCAGCCAGGGTATTAAATTCAAATTGAGTCAAGGTCAGATCACCGCGGGCTTTGTCGATACGTTCAAATGCTTCAATAAAATCTTCATCAGACGCTTCTTTTCCCTGAATGCGCACCAACTCATTAAATCGATAAAGATAGGGCGACGTAAAAGCACCGACTTGATGGCCCGCCGCAAGATAAATCGCCTCAAGCCCAGCCACAGTAGAACCTTTGCCATTCGTCCCGCCCACAGTAATGATCGGTATATTCGGTTTTAATAAATTTAAGGCTTTCGCAACCGCTCTCACGCGGTCTAATCCTAAATCCATGGATATCCGATGCTGGATTTTTATCTTTTCTAACCAGGCATTCAGTTCATCTGTTTGCATATTGATTTCCCAAGTTATATTAACAGCCGCCCATGCGCTTTCTCATAAACATCAACTTCTTTTTTCATTGCAGCGCCTCTTGTTCCCTCTCCACTCCCGCTCGTAGCAGCGACAAACATAGAATGTCCCCACATAACAGCTTTTTTCTTTAAAACCATTTGATCTTCTTTTGTTAAAGGTTTTAATTCTTCTTCCAGTCCTTTGTAAAGTGCATTCCGCACAAGTTCTTTATGCTGTTTGGATGCTTGTGATTTAAAGAAAAGATTAAAACAGTTGCGGGTCATTTCGAGCTTAGGGTCTTTTTTTAATAGTTCATGCGACCAATGTTTTGTTTCTTCAAGACAACCATCGTCATCATAAAATAATTCCTGTTCTGGGCGAATATAATGTTCTGTAAAAAAAGTCACGGCAGCTGCCAGATTTTCATGTTGTTTTTGTGTCTTTCTGATTGTATCCATTATATATGATAAATACCCAAGACCAATTGTCACGGGTAAATTGATTTTTTGAATATCTTCTATCAATTTGTTCAAAATAAAAATGTTGCGATCATTAGTTTCATCAATATGATTTTTTTCGTCATTGTTATTTGCAAAATTTAAAATTCCTTGCTGCATCGTCTGGCACAACCAAAGTGCATGTTTAATTTTGACTGTACCACGATGACTTCCTCCCTCTATGTTTTTAATATGATCTTCTTCAATTTTAAATTCAGCAAGACTGATAAAATCTAAAAGATTAGGGATATCTCCCGAAACAACGAGTGAAGAAAAAGTCAGAGAAAGAATTTTTTTAAAACTTTTATCCGGTAATTTTTTCAAGGCATCCCAAACAGTTTTAGCCATTTCTTTACCGCTACGAATTGCTTCTATCAAATAATGAGTTTTTCTTTCCTCTGTTTGAGAAAAAAAATCTTCGCGCCCTACAAAATAGGATAATATATTCTGACTATGCGAATATATAGCGTTTTCAACAAAATCCTTCTTGGAAGAATCTTGTTGATAAATCGTAAAATCAATTTCCTCTACCAGCCAACGCACCCAGGGTAAATTCTTCTTTGCGATAGCAATATGCAAAGCTGTTTCATGAGCCTCTATCGTATACGTATGGTTTACCAGATAAGCCCGCCTCTCCAGTAACACACGGTTTTTTAAAAAATTCTTTATTTCAGGATGTTTTTTCAATGTTTCCACCATCTCCGGGTAAAGAAGCATTGTAAAACCAAAAGAACTGCCGTTTAATTCAACATCAGCTATCCACTCAGGATGTTGTCTCAAAGCCGCATTTCGTAATTGAATCAATACAGAATTAGGCGTGAGTCCACCATAATGTTCCGGTTTATATTCATCAAGTTCATAAGGTGGATCTGACACAGGCATCAGAAAAATTTTTCCCTTTTTATTTAAAATAAGTTTTTTTGAAACTTCAAACATACCCGCCCCTGAACTCAGCATAATGATGCTCCTTTAAAAAAAGATAAAAATATACCATAACCTGTTACCATATAAAGATGTTCATAACCTTGGTATTAACCCCTCTATAATCTGTGTAAAACCCTGTTAATAAAGTAATCCCCTATTTTTATCCTCCTTCATCACAAGCCTTCCCACACCTTATAACAAACTAACACACAAAGTTAAAAGTTATTTAATTATATGAATAATATAAAAAATTTATCTTTTTCCACAGAAATGTCGCGCCTATATAAAAATAAAAGCTAAAAAGATAAAAACATAAAAGAATTATATTTAATAAAAAAGGCCGAATTACAATCTCATTGACACAAGACAAAATGATCCCTATCATTAGCCCCCTAATTTCGAATTGCTTAATGGACGATATAACTTATGAAAAGAACATTCCAACCCAGTATCATTCCACGAAAAAGAAAACATGGTTTTCGTGCACGCATGGCAACAATGGATGGTCGTAAGGTATTAAGCAGACGCCGTGCGAAAGGTCGTAAGCGTTTGATTCCATAAGATAAATTTGATGAGTTTTCCACGCAGCTATCGATTAATAACCAAGTTTGAATTTAAAACAGTATTTGATGAAGCGTTTAAATTAAATCAATTTTGCCTGACTGTTCTTTTCAGATCAAACCAGAAAGACCATGCACGGATTGGAATTATTGTTGGAAAGCGCGTTGCAAAGAAAGCGGTTTCCCGAAACCGCATTAAACGGGTAGTAAGAGATAGTTTCCGGCTGAATCAACAAAAATTGGCAGGATGGGACATTATCGTTATTGCACGTCAACGCTGCGATACTTTAAGCAAAAAAATTGTTCGGAAGGGGATAGATGATTTGTGGGAAAAGTTATTAATCCGATATCAAAACCGCTTATCTTTTTAATAAAGACTTACAAGTATTTTATCAGCCCGCTTTTGGGCCAATGCTGCCGTTTCTATCCTACCTGTTCATCCTATGCAATGGATGCTATCCATTCGTTTGGATGTTTTTATGGTACTTATTTGACATTAAAACGTATTCTACGCTGTCATCCTTGGGGAAAAAGCGGCTATGATCCTATTCCAGAAACCATCACATCAATCAAAAGCAATAAAGAGGTTTTGAAATGAATTCAACAAACATGATTGATTACTTACGTATAGCATTTTATGCCACTTTGATAGTCATTCTTTTAATATTATTTCAAGCCTGGGACAAAGATTTTCCCAAAGCAGTTAGTGCAGCTCAACCCACAGAAACTGTCGTGAGCAATAATTATGTTCCGCAAATAACCGATACTGCTCAACCCATTAACTCAGGGAATGTGAATCCCCTTCCCGCGGTAAGTCATACTCGCCTGATTCATATCACAACAGATTTGATTCAAGTCGATATTAATCCGATAGGCGGCAATATCGTTCAAGTTAAATTACTTCAATATCCTGAAGAATTGCATTCTACTTCACCATTTTTGCTTTTGAATAATTCGCCAGATACTCGTTACATTGCACAAAGCGGATTATTAGGCACATCAGGCCCTGATACCACAAAAGGCCAGGCAGAATATACCAGTGATAAAACAGATTACACGCTTGCTTCTGGACAAAATGAAATAAAAGTCAACTTAAATTGGCATAATGCAGACGGTATTAAATTTACTAAAACATTTATTTTCCAACGAAATAATTATGAAATTGGCGTAAATTACCAAATCAATAATCAATCCCAACAAACCTGGACGGGAAATCCTTACCTGCAATTAATGCGTAAAAACGCGCCTCCTGTGAGCAAACATGGTTTTGTAAATTTCGCGACATATTTTGGTGCAGCAATTTCTACTCCAGAAAAAGCGTATCAAAAAATCAGTTTCAAACAAATGGATAGCAATAATCTGAATCAAACTGTTAAAGGCGGCTGGGCTGCAATGATTCAGCATTATTTTGTGAGTTCCTGGATACCGGATTCAAACACGACTTCACAATATTTTACTCGCGTCACTCCAGATGGTTTATATACGGTTGGAATGCTTGGGCAAAAAATACAAGTCAATCCCGGCGAAAATGCAACTTCTCAAGCAAAATTCTATGCAGGACCTGCGATTGCAAAAAATCTGGAAAAAGTTGCGCCAGGATTACAACTGACCATTGATTATGGCTGGTTGTGGTTTATTTCAGTCATTATTTTCTGGATGATGGAAAAAATTCATAATGTGATAGGCAATTGGGGTTGGGCAATTGTTATTGTGACTGTTTTAATTAAATTAATGTTCTATCATTTATCTGCAAAAAGTTATCGTTCAATGAGCGGTTTGAAAAAATTGCAGCCTAAAATCAATGCGCTCAAAGAACGTTTTGGTGATGATAAACAGAAATTTACCCAAGCAACATTAGAACTTTATAAAAAAGAAAAAGTAAATCCCATGAGCGGGTGTTTGCCTATCTTGATTCAAATTCCAGTATTTATCGCGCTTTATTGGGTACTGATTGAAAGTGTACAGCTACGTCAGGCACCATGGATTTTATGGATCCATGATTTGTCGGTTTATGATCCTTATTACATTCTGCCAATTTTGATGGGCTTATCGATGTTGTTACAGCAACGTTTAAATCCACCGCCGCCCGATCCCATGCAAGCTAAATTGATGATGGCAATGCCTATTTTCTTCACGATATTGTTTGCGAAATTTCCAGCAGGATTGATGTTGTACTGGTTTGTCAATAATACGCTTTCATTCTTGCAGCAGTGGTACATCATGCATGATTTGAATAAAAGCGAGAAATCAAAAAAAACCTAAATGAAAAATGCAATGGATGAAGCACAAGAAACCATTGTAGCTGCTGCCACGCCGCCCGGGCGTGGCGGTGTGGCCATTGTCAGAATTTCCGGTCCTCTGGTTAATCAAATTGCAAATCAACTTTTAAAAAAAACTCTTTCACCTCGTTATGCGGCATATTCTTCTTTTTTCGACGCAGAAGGAAATGCCATTGATCAGGGAATTGCATTATATTTTCCTGCTCCTCATTCTTTTACTGGTGAAGATATTCTCGAATTGCATGGTCATGGAGGGCCTGCAATTGTCGATTGTTTAATTCGACGAATTTTAGAATTAGGGCCTCGTTTAGCACGGCCAGGAGAATTTTCTGAGCGCGCTTTTTTAAATAATAAAATTGATTTGACACAGGCAGAAGCAATTGCTGATTTAATTGATGCTGCATCGGAACAAGCGGCACGCAATGCATTACGGTCTTTACAAGGAGAATTTTCTAAAAAAATTTATCAGCTGGTTGAAAAACTTATTCATTTGAGAACATATGTAGAAGCAGCGATTGATTTTGTTGAAGAAGAAATCGATTTTTTGAGTAATGATCAGGTGAGCGAAGGCTTGAATAAAATGATTGATGATTTAAAAGACGTTCAGGCACAGGCTTCGCAAGGCAGTTTATTGCGAGATGGAATTACTGCTGTGATAGCAGGCCAACCGAATGTGGGCAAATCCAGTGTGTTAAATCAGCTAAGTGGAAAAGAAACGGCTATTGTCACAGATATTCCTGGTACAACACGCGATTTATTACGTGAGCATATTTTAATTGATGGCATTCCGATGCATGTGATTGATACGGCAGGCTTACGTGAGAGTGAAGATATTGTTGAGCAGGAAGGTATTCGCCGCGCACGTGAAGAAATTTCGAAAGCGGATTTGGTATTATTTGTAATTGATGCCAGCCAAAATGATACGGTTTTTTTAAACGATTTTTTAAAAAAAATTCCAGAGCATGCGACGTTAATGACTCTACGCAATAAAATTGATTTAACGCAAGAAAAACCGAAGCTTGTTAAAAATGAAAATACGATACACATTTCGCTTTCTGCAAAATTAGGTGTTGGAATAGATATTCTTAAACAAGAAATCAAAGAAGCGGTGGGATTTAATACGCATCTTGAAGGAACTTTCTCTGCCCGACGCCGGCATCTGGATGCATTGGCCCGCGCGATGCGTTTTTTATTAAATGGAAAACAGCAATTATTGGAACATCGCGCGGGCGAGCTTTTGGCTGAAGATTTACGTCAGGCGCAGAAAGCCTTGAATGAAATTACGGGGGAATTTACCTCAGATGATTTGTTGGGAAAGATTTTTGGGAGTTTTTGTATTGGAAAATAATTCAAATCAACCTGTTATCCAAAAAAGAAAATTGCTTATTTTTAATGAAGCTCAAATACTAAAAGGCTTATCGGCTAAAAAAGCCCACGCAGATGAAATAATAGATATTCACCACGGGGAATTTGAAGATCATGAGTAACTATACCCATTACATCTAAAATTCGCATCTTCAGGTGTAATGGGTATATATTCCCGAACGTTTCTTCAGGTATATTGTAAATTAATCGAAATAGTATATACTGGTAATACCAGTATTACTGTTGTGTATCTTATATTAGGAGGTGATTATGTCTTTAAAAGCTTTGCCCGTCAAAGTACCTGAAGATTTGTATAATAGACTCACAATATTGGCTAATAAAACACACAGAACCCGAACGTTTTATGTTTTAGAAGCACTAAATAGTTATTTGGAAGATTTAGAAGATACTTATCTTGCGCTGGAAGTATTAAAAAATCCCGGCAAGGTTTATTCGATGGATGAGTTAGCTAAAGAGCTTGGATTTACTGAAGATGAAAGAAAAGAAATCGGATTGGACGATTAGCTGGTCTGAAAAAGCAAGTAAGCAATTAGGCAAATTAGACAAATCTATTCAAAAGAAAATTTTTATTTTTTTGGCAAGACTAGGGCGTGTCCTCAATTAGTTTATTTTTTTTTAAAAAGTGGGGAATCGAGGCAAAATCGTTGAAAATTTGAGGCGAATAGCACCGCTATTTAACGAAAATTTTCAACGATTTTGACCGATTCTACCGCTTTTTAAATAAAATAAACTAATTGAGGACACGCCCTATCTAAGCTTAAAAATCCAGAAAGCTATGGTAAGCCATTAACAGGTAATAAACTGGGTCTATGGCGTTACAGAGTTGAGGATTATCGTATTATTTGCCAGATAAAAAATACTGGGCTTTCTGTGCTTGTTTTGCGAGTAGGGCATAGAAAGAGCGTTTATGAATAACGGCTAAAAATGATGAGTGAGAAGTATAAATGGATTCCCATGTTTGATTCGAAACAACAATTCGATGTCATTGTCGTCGGCGGCGGCCATGCAGGCACTGAAGCTGCCCTCGCAGCGGCCCGTACAGGCGTTAAAACCTTATTATTGACGCACAACATCGAGACACTCGGACAAATGTCCTGCAACCCCGCGATAGGCGGTATTGGCAAAGGCCATCTGGTCAAAGAAATCGATGCTCTGGGCGGTGCAATGGCTCGTGCGATTGATCAGGCAGGTATCCAATTCAGAATATTAAATGCGAGCAAAGGGCCTGCTGTTCGCGCGACTCGTGCCCAGGCGGACAGGGTACTTTATAAACAAGCCATTCGCCACATGCTGGAATCCCAACCTAATTTGTGGATTTTCCAACAGGCAGTCGATGATATTTTGATTGAACAGGAACGTGTAACGGGTGTTCTGACCCAAATGGGACTGACCTTCAAAGCAAAAACTGTTGTATTAACTGCAGGGACTTTTTTAGCGGGAAAAATTCATATTGGTTTAGAAAATTATGAAGGCGGACGCGCGGGTGACATGCCGGCAAAAACATTAGCCATGCGGCTGCGCGAATTACCTTTACGCGTCGGCCGATTAAAAACAGGAACGCCGCCGCGAATTGATGGACGCTCTATCGATTTTAGCGTTTTGGAAAAACAGGATGGCGACACACCCACTCCTGTTTTTTCATTTTTAGGACAAGTCGAAGATCATCCGCGGCAAATTCCCTGTTATATTACACACACCAACTCGGAAACACATGAACGGATCCGTGCAGGCTTAGGCGAATCGCCCCTGTATACCGGCGTGATTGAAGGAGTCGGCCCGCGCTATTGTCCATCGATTGAAGATAAAATCGTGCGTTTTGCAGATAAAACTTCACACCAAATTTTTGTAGAACCCGAAGGATTAACGACGTTTGAAATTTATCCCAATGGAATTTCGACAAGCTTGCCATTTTCCGTGCAGCTTGAATTTGTGCGCACGATGAAAGGTTTTGAGAAAGCGCATATTACGCGGCCGGGTTATGCGATTGAATATGATTATTTCGATCCGCGCGATTTGAAGTCTTCGCTTGAAACCAAATTTATTACAGGATTATTTTTTGCCGGACAAATTAATGGCACAACAGGTTATGAAGAAGCCGGTGCGCAAGGCTTAATTGCTGGCATGAATGCAGCGTTATTCGTAAAAGAAAAAGAAGCTTGGACGCCGCGGCGTGATGAAGCGTATATCGGTGTGTTGATCGATGATTTAATCACACGCGGTACGAGCGAACCCTATCGCATGTTCACCAGCCGCGCAGAATATCGTTTATTGTTACGCGAAGATAATGCTGATTTGCGTTTAACACCCAAAGGATTTGAGTTGGGTTTGGTTGATGATGCACGCTTTCGTTATTTTGAAAAAAAACGCGCGAGCATTACAGATGAACGGGCGCGATTATTTTCAACCTGGGTGCGGCCTGGGACTGATATGGCGAAGGCGTTTGAAAAATTATTAGAGCAACCGCTCACGCGTGAATATCGTCTGGAAGAATTGCTGCGCCGCCCTAATTTGTCTTATGAAATGCTTAAGACAATTCCTGACGCAGGCGCAACGTCAACAGATCAATCAGCCGCTGAACAAGTCGAAATTCAGATTAAATATGCAGGCTATATTGAACGCCAGCAAGAAGAAATCGATCGGCAATTACGCCATGAAGAATCGAAAATTCCTGAGAATTTTAATTACGACAAAGTGATAGGTCTTTCAGCCGAGGTGCGGCAAAAATTGATGAATGTGAGGCCCGAAACGATTGGCATGGCTTCGCGTATTCCAGGAGTCACACCTGCTGCGATTTCTTTATTGCTTGTTTATATGAAAAAATCGATGAGTGGTTTGGAATAAGTATTGACTAATACCTCCTTCCCCTTTCCCCTTCCTCCACGAAAAGCACGTGGAAGGAAGGGGGACGCTCTAATTAAATACATCTGTATCGAAGCGTCCCCCTTCCTTCCACGTGCTTTTCGTGGAGGAAGGGGAAAGGGGAAGGAGGTATTAAATCTTTTAAATTTGATGCTATGGGCATGCTAACAATGAATAATTTAAAAAATTTTTTGCATGAAGTGCTGATCGCTAATCATCATTCTCTTCCCTCTGCCACAGAAGAAAAATTATTGGCTTATCTGGAATTATTAAAAAAATGGAACAGAGTGTATAATTTAACCGCGATCCGAGATTGGAAAGACAGCATTTTACTGCATATTATCGACAGTTTGAGTATTCGCCCTTATTTGCATGGCAATTATATTATTGATGTAGGAACAGGCGCAGGCTTGCCGGGCATTCCACTTGCTTTGGTTTGCCACGAAAAACAATTTTGTTTATTGGATAGCAACAGCAAAAAAACCCGATTTTTATCGCAAGTCATGTATGAGCTTGAGTTGAAAAATGTTGAAGTCGTGCATGCGCGTTGTGAAGATTTCATACCGTCAAAAAAATTTGATAGCATTCTGTCTCGCGCTTTTGCGAGCATTCAGGTAATGTTGGAATCAACGGAGCATTTACTCGCAAAAGACGGGCAGTTTTTGGCCATGAAAGGGCTTTATCCCGAAGCGGAAATAAAAATCATACAGCCGCCTTTCTATATTACAGCTGTGCATAAATTAGCAATAAAAGGATTAGAGGCAGAAAGGCATTTGGTGTGTACAGCTAAAAAGGAGTGACCAGTGGGTAAAATAATCGCGATTGTTAATCAAAAAGGCGGTGTGGGAAAAACGACGACCAGTATTAATCTGGCCGCTTCTTTCGCCATTATGAAGCGCAAAGTCTTGTTAATTGATCTTGATCCACAGGGAAATGCGACTGTTGGCAGCGGTGTGAATAAAGATTTCGAGGTTTCTGCAAAAAATGTATTGTTAGGAGAAGTTGATATCGAATCTTCGCTGATTAAAACAGCGGGTGGTTATGATATTGTACCAACGCACCATGATTTAATTGTTGCTGAAGTGCAATTGATGCAGTTGACCCAGCGGGAATTACGCTTAAAACAAGCGCTCATGACGATTATGGGTAAATATGATTATGTGTTAATTGATTGTCCGCCTTCACTGAATATTTTGACCTTGAATGCCTTGACTGCAGCCAATTCCGTATTGATTCCGATTCAATGTGAATATTATGCACTGGAAGGATTGACCGCATTATTAAATACGATTGAACAAATTCAAACGACGATCAATCCGGGCTTGCATATCGAAGGATTATTGCGCACGATGTACGATGGACGTAACCGGCTGGCTTTGGATGTGTCGGCGCAATTAATCCAGCATTTTCCAGGGCGCGTGTATCGTACGGTCATTCCGCGAAATGTGCGCCTGGCGGAGGCGCCGAGCCATGGTTTGTCTATTGTGCAATATGATGAAAAATCACAAGGGGCGGTTGCTTATCTGGCATTGGCAGATGAAATGTTACACCGGGTTAAGATCGGAGAAAAAGAACATGCAGAAGTCTCATGAAGATATCAGATTATCACCTTTAGGTAAAACAACGACTTATACTGAAATGTACCAACGGGATTTATTATTTTCCATTTCGCGAAAGAGTAAACGCGATGAAATTGATGTTCCTGTCTTATTACCTTTTAAGGGCGTTGATATTTGGAATGCGTATGAGATTTCCTGGTTAAATTTAAAAGGAAAACCTCTTGTAGCATTAGGCCAGTTTATTGTACCGTCTGACTCTCCACATATTTTTGAATCAAAATCATTAAAACTTTATTTGAGTTCTTTTACGAATACGCAATTTGATTCGGTCAATACCGTGAGTCAAATTATTCAACAGGATTTGTCAGATTTTACAAAAGGTGAAGTAAAAGTAAAAATCACACCGATCACGCAATTTTCAGAGATGCAGCTGAAAACATTTACTGGAATTTGTCTTGATGAATTGGATGTTGATTGCAATCAATATTCGGTAAAGGCTGATTTTTTGCAAACAGAAGATGAAATTATTTCAGAAACGCTTTATTCCAATTTACTTAAATCAAATTGTCTTGTGACAGGACAGCCCGATTGGGGCAGCGTGCAAATTCAATATACAGGTCAAAAAATTCAGCATGAAGGGTTGTTACGATATCTCGTTTCTTTTCGGAACCATAATGAATTTCATGAGCAATGTGTGGAAAGAATTTTTATGGATATTATGCGGCGATGCCAGCCGCAAAGATTGACAGTGTATGCGTGCTATACACGGCGCGGCGGGTTGGATATTAATCCTTTTCGATCGACAGAACAGAGTTTTCCAGATGAAACAGCCAGACAGGTTCGACAGTGATTTGAGAGGTATCTTATGATAGCACGTACGATAGGCGGAGTTTTATTAATTGTAGGTTCAGCGATTGGCGGCGGTATTTTGGCACTTCCGATTGCAACTTCTGAATTAGGATTTATCAATTCCTCGATTTTATTATTTTTTTGCTGGCTGCTCATGACAATCAGCGCATTGCTTATTTTGGAAGTCACACTCTGGCTTCCTAAAAACACTAATATTATTTCCATGGCAAAAATGACACTGGGCCCGCTCGGGCAAATTGTTGCGTGGATCACGTATTTTCTTTTACTTTATTCTTTATTAGCAGCCTATATTGCCGGCGGAAGTGATTTTTTTCAAAATTTATTTGATTTAATTCACGTCAATTTACCGCACTGGATCGTGGCAGTATTATTTACTCTCGTGTTGGGCTATGTCGTTTATTTGGGTATTCATGCAGTTGATTATGTTAATCGCGGCTTGATGACGATTAAATTCATCGCTTTCTTTTTATTGATCGGTTTGATTTTTTCACATATTTCTCCGAGCAATTTGTCAGGCGGCGAAGTGAATTACATTTCCAGCGGTGTAACGGTTGCGATTACTTCTTTTGGTTATGCCACGATTATTCCCAGCTTACGAAATTATTTTCATGACGATGTTAAAAAATTACGATTAGTGGTCTTGATCGGCAGTTTCATTCCATTAATTTGTTACATTGCCTGGGACATGACTGTCATGGGAGTGATCCCGAGAGAAGGCAGCGATGGTTTAATCAGCATGCTGCATTCTGGCCGATCAACCAGTGATTTTGTCAATCAATTGAGTTTACTTTTAAATCGTGAATCAATTACTTCTCTTTCTCATATTTTTACATCGATTTGTTTATTGACCTCTTTCATCGGCGTTGCATTATGTTTAGTTGATTTTTTGGCAGATGGTTTTCAAACCGAAAAAAAAGGCAAAGTAAATTTTTTAATTTGTTCTGCAGCGCTCATTCCTCCCTTATTAATTGTATTAATTAATCCTGGAATATTCATTGGAGCTCTCGCTTATGCCGGTATTTATTGCATTATTTTATTGGTGGTATTGCCGACATTGATGGTGTGGCGCGGTCGTTATCATAAAAAAATAGCGAGCGGTTATAAAGTATTGGGCGGCAAACCTTTATTGTTAATTTTATTAATTGTTTCCGCTTTGATTATTTTGCAAAGCTTTGCCAGTAGTTTTATGAAATGAAAAAAATGACAGATTTTGGATTTACTGAAATTCCGCTGAAAGAAAAAACTGAACGCGTGGCGGAAGTGTTTCATTCAGTCGCGTCTAAATATGATGTCATGAATGATCTCATGTCGTTTGGTTTGCATAGGCTTTGGAAGCGTTTTACCCTTGCAGAAAGCAAAGTACGCAAAGGCCAAATGATTTTAGATATCGCGGGCGGTACAGGTGACTTGACACGCGAATTTTCCAAATTAATCGGCAAAAATGGTTTGGTTGTTTTGAGCGATATCAATGAAAAAATGCTTTCACGCGGCCGCGAACGTTTGATTGATGAAGGTATCATAGGCAATGTGAGTTATGTGCAGGCAGATGCGGAAGCATTACCTTTTGCAGATAATTTATTTGATTGCATCACGATTGCGTTTGGATTACGAAATGTAACAAACAAAATGAATGCATTGCGTTCAATGCAGCGTGTTTTAAAACCCGGCGGAAAATTATTGATATTGGAATTTTCAAAACCCAGCTTGCCTTTATTGAATTCGCTTTATGATACTTATTCATTCAAAGTGATTCCAAAACTCGGCGAATGGGTCACCGGTGATGCTGCAAGTTATCAATATTTGGTGGAATCCATTCGCATGCATCCTGATCAGGAAACATTAAAAAACATGTTGCTAGAATGTGATTTTGAAGATGTTGACTATCATAATTTGACGGGCGGAATTGTTGCGCTGCATAAAGGATTTAAGTATTAATGAAACAGTGTCTGGAAAAAACGATTAATCATTATCTTGCGCTGGATCCAGAGACTGGAAATCGGCTTCTCGTTTTAAAAGATAAAATTGTTACGATTGAATTATTGGGAATTCATTTAACAGTGCAAATTATTTTTACTGAAAAAAATATTCAGCTTGAATGGGAAAATTTTTTAAAACCTGATTTAATGATTCGCGGCACGCCGTTGAATTTTTTGCACATGAGTGCGGCTCGAAACCAGCGCAAGCAATTTTTTGCTGAAGATATTGTGATTGAGGGAAATATGGAATTAGCGCAGCAAGTGCTGGCCGTTTTTGATGATTTGGAAATTGATTGGGAAGAATATGCGTCCCGCTGGGTGGGAGATGTTCCAGCTTATCAAGCAGGCCGTTTGTCGCGCAAAATAAAAAATTTCGGCAAAAAAATAGGGCAGACATTTTCATATAATTTGAATGAATATTTGCATGAGGAAAGCAATTTATTTCCGGCTGCGGAAGCGTTGCAGGATTTTTTTCAGGAAATCGATGAGTTGCGGCTGGAGGTTGACCGGCTGGAAGCGCGTATTGCTAACTTGAAGGAAAAACTGTGAAACCCATATCACAAATGTTTCGTCTCTTTCGCATTCATTTTGTTTTAATGCGCTATAATCTGGATGAATTTATTCTCGAGATACCGTGGTTTTATCCTTTTCGTTTTTTAAGTTATTTTAATCCCTGGCACTGGATTTTAAAAAATAAATTAACGCGCGGAGAAAGATTGCGTCATGCACTGGAGGATCTCGGCCCGATTTTTATTAAAGCAGGTCAGGTGCTTTCAACGCGCCGTGATTTTTTGCCTGATGATATTGCGGAAGAGTTGGAAAAATTACAAGATCGTGTCACGCCTTTTTCAGGACAAATAGCAAAAAAAATAGTGGAAGAATCTTTATGTCTGCCAATTGATTCTGTTTTTCAGGAATTTGAATTGACTGCGCTTGCTTCAGCTTCTGTTGCACAAGTGCATGCCGCGAAGTTACTAAACGGTAAATCGGTGGTTGTCAAAGTATTGCGTCCCGGGATTCAAAAAATCATTGAGCGCGACATTGATTTATTAATGACACTGGCCAATATTGCCGATCGATATTGGCCGGATGCCCGCCGATTTAAGCCAAAAGAAATGGTGGACGAAATTTCGCATACTTTACATGATGAGTTGGATTTGCTGCGTGAAGGCGCAAATGCATCGCAATTACGCCGTAATTTTCAGCATTCGGAGATGTTATATATTCCAGAAATTTATTGGACATATTCACGCGCGAGTGTGTTAGTCATGGAGCGCATTGAAGGCATTCAAATTCATAATGTTCCAGCTTTGAAAGCCTGCGGTATCAACATGAAAAAACTGGCGGAGCGGGGTGTCGAAATATTTTTTACTCAAGTGTTTCGCGATAGTTTTTTTCACGCAGACATGCATCCGGGCAATATTTTTGTATGTACGAAAAATTTGGAAAATCCAAAATATATTGCGGTGGATTTTGGGATTGTGGGTTCGTTAAACACTAAAGATCAGCGTTATTTAGCGGAAAATATGCTGGCGTTTTTTAAACGGGATTATCAGCGCGTTGCAGAATTGCATATTGCTTCAGGATGGTTGCCGCCGGATACGCGGATTGATCAATTCGAAGGCGCGATTCGCGCGGTATGTGAACCGATTTTTGAAAGACCTTTGAAAGATATTTCATTCGGTCAATTGTTGCTGCGTTTGTTTCAGGCCGCGCGGCGATTTAATATGAATATTCAGCCGCAATTGATTTTGCTGCAAAAAACCTTGTTGAATGTTGAAGGGGTGGGAAGGCAGATTTATCCAGATCTTGACTTATGGACAACAGCCGCGCCTTTTCTGGAGCGTTGGCTGAAAAAACAAGTCGGCGCGAAAGCTTTTCTTCGCCGGGTCCGGGAAAATATTCCGTATTGGTCGGAAAAATTTCCAGAAATTCCGGGATTAATTTACGATGTGTTAAACCAGACGCGTGAACAGAATGAGCAAATTCGTTTTAATCAACAAATGATTTTGTTGAAGCGAGAAAAAAAACCGAAGTGGCGGTATTTTTGGTTAGGGGCGGGGAGCGCGGTGTTAGTGATGGGTTTAATGATGTGGGGCAAATGACAGTCGCGCTGTTTTTTCTGTAAACTTTTAAGTTCTTGTATACCTCGTCAACGCCGTCACAATCGCATCTGCAATTTCCCGATATTTCCAGGTATTCCCATAACGCCCATTCACCATAATCACAAAAGCAATCGGTTCGTGGTCCTTGCTGACGGCATAACCTGCCAGCGCAACCACACCTTCTTTACTTTTTGTACCGGTTTTCGCTCGAACTTTCCACGCAATGTTTTTCAATCGATATTTCAACGTGCCATCCACACCCGCAATCGGTAAAGCCGAAATAAATTCGTAATTCGTTGCATAATTATGATAAGCATAATCCAGCACCTGGATCATTTGCGATGCGGTAATCTGATTTTTACTCGACAAACCCGAACCATCGACCGCGTGCATTTGCCACGTATTAACGGCCGCTTTTTGTGAGAGAATCTGTTTTACAGCGGCACCCCCATTCGACCAACTGCCGGGCTGATTGGAATATAACTCTCCCATTTTTTTAAATAATGAACCCGCGATGATGTTATCGGATTTTTTTAACATTTCATTAATTAAAAGATGCAGCGGTTTGGATTCATGTGTAGCGAGAACGGTTAAATGGGGAGGTGCTGCCTTCGCGCTCACTCCGCCTGTCACATTAATTCCAAATCGTTTAAAAGAATTTTGTAATAAGGATTCGTTATATTTTACAATGTTATTAATGACTATACTGCCGCTACGAGAATAGTGTCCCTTCGGCATGCAGCCATCCACTGTAATGGTATTATCATCTGTAGAATTTAACGATAAATGACATGAATGACTGCCCGCAGGTTTAGTGATAACAGAATTATTAATGCTCGAATAAAAATAACGCGGGTTCTGGATGACGACAGCATGATAACCCGTCATTTTAGCCGGTGTTATCGAAACCGTCACACAATTATGATTGATGATACTCGCATTAATCGGCGCGGCATAACAATAATGTGTGTCATTCAAGATCCAGCCCGGCCCCAGATTGTCCTGATCATAGGCCGTATTATCAACATACACATTTCCATTCACGCCTTGAATTTGCTGGGATTTTAACGCAACCATTAAATCGGTGAGGTCGTAATAAGTTAAGGTCGGATCACCACTATGAACAAGATAGACATCGCCATTGATCATGCCGTTGGTTGTGGACTTGGCGTTTGTCATGAGATTGGTTTGGAATTTGTAATCAGGACCGAGATAAATCAATGCGGCTTCGGCAGTTAAAATTTTTAAGATGCTGGCGGGTGTCAGTGAAGTTGAGGCATTGTGCGTATAAAGAATATCGCCTTGTTTCATCGATTTGATTTGTACACCAATAGTCGCTTTGGAATCAATACCGCTCATCAAGCGGTTTAATTCATCCGTTAAATTTTGAGTACCATACACAGGCTGTACGTAAGATAGGGTATGATGATGTACATGATGACGGGTTTTTTTCGCATCAGCAAGCTGCCATGAAAGTAATAACCCTATGAAAATAATAAAAAACTTTCCTGACAAATTCATTTTTTCTCCATGCTCGCCAAAACTGTACTTTCAAGTTTATCATGTTATAAAAAAACTATGGTACAATTTTCCAAGTTTAGTCTGGAATCGATGCAAGATGAGATGCTAAAAAACCTAAAACTCAAGTGCGAGAGGTATGTTATCTGTGGGTTCAAATAAAAATTTTTCAAACTATGTCAGCGACATCGATTGCTTTTTACAAGATTATGATAAAAAGCACCCTGAATTATCAAAATCACAGCAAAAAGAAATAGCCAAACTCAAACGCATTTATCGATTGCGGGATGATAAAAACGCAGGCGATCTTTCTTCAGAATTGTGGGATGAATTTTAATGAATAATCTGTTTCAAAGACTCATGCCTTTTCTTTTTCTCGGCATCATGCTTGTTGTTCTTGTCGCGGGATTGATCTTGCTTTCCTATTTGTTAATTTGGGGCGCGATAGTGGGTTTGGTATTGTTCTTGATTGCCTGGATTCGAGAAAAATTTTTTCCAACTCGTCAATTAACAAAATCCGATAAGAAGCGAACGTCCAATCGGATTATCGATCACGAAGATAAGTAAAGGTTTTTATGAAAACCGAGAAATCCTCTATTTTCCCTTTGCTTTGGGTGATGTTGTTTGATCATACCAGTTTAAATATTACATTCCCGATTTTGACACTTCTGTTTTTTGATACAGAAACCAGTTTGTTTTCTGCTGATACGCCGCAAGCAGTGCGGAGTATGTGGTATGGATTATGTATTTCTGTTCCGAGTATTGTAAATATTATTGTAACGCCGATATTAAGCGCAGGTTCTGATGCATTTGGCAGAAAGAAACTTATTCTGATCGGAACAACAGGCGCGCTGATTTTTGCGATGATTGCAGCAGTTGGAGTTTTATGGGGGTCGCTCAGTTTATTATTTTTAAGTTGTATTATACGCGGCGCATTTTCGCGAACGAATCCTATCGCGCAAGCGGTGATTGGCGATATCGCTCCTCGTGAAAAAAAAATGATATACATGGGATATTTGCAAACAGCGATTTCGGTTGGTGCGTTTATTGGGCCGGTTTTAGGCGGTTATTTTGCCAACCAGTTTTTCTTTGCGAAACTTAATTTTTCGCTGCCGTTTTTTATTGCGGCGGGATTTGCTTTGGTGAGCTGTGTGTTGACGATCATGATATTTAAAGAAACATTAGTCGAACGGCGTTATACTTCACCCTGGAAAGAATTTAACTGGCAAAGCATGAAAAAAGTTTTCGCGAATCCATACGTGCTGCGTATTTCAATTATTTTACTTTTGAGTCAGATCAGTTGGAGTTTGTATTATCAATTTATTCCGCCTATCTTAAAAACAATGCTGCATGTTAATGCGCATCAATTGGGAATATTTGTAGGATTAATTGCATTTTGGCTGGCATTTGCAACAGCGTTTGGGATTAAATTTTTAGAACAATTTTTTACGATGCGTACTATTTTGCAATTGTCTTTGTATTGTGTATTGATGGGAACGGTTTTCACTTTTATATTTTTTATGTTGAAAATATCGGCTGCCTGGACAGGGTTGATTTGGGTTGCTGCGGTCCCGACCGCGATGGGAGATGTGATTGCATTTAGTTGTATGACGACACTTTATTCTGATGTGGTTGAGAAACAGGAGCAGGGAAAAGTGATGGGAATTTGTTTTATTGTGATTGCACTGATCTGGTCAGCAACTGCAATGTTGGGCGGCGTGTTGATGAGTATTTATAGTTTGCTGCCGCTGATCGTTGCGCCGATTGGAATTTTGCTGGCGATTATTTTGTTGAACCGGGAGTTTGGAAAGAAGATTTTAGGATGAGGGTCGACATGAGAATTTGAAAAAATCTTGTTATTAATCAGTATGTTACGATATTAAAATGCCAAAAAACCCCATTTTTTGGCATTTTTTCTGAATTTTTCGGAAATTGTGTTATTAATCAATGTGTTACCGAATACTTACGCTTTTAACGCATTTTCCAAATCCCGCTTTAAATCATTCACATTTTCAATTCCGACAGAAATCCGAATCAAGCTATCTTTAATCCCCAAGGCTTCGCGTTGTTCTTTCGGCACACTGGCATGTGTCATAATCGCGGGATGTTCAATCAAACTTTCTACACCGCCAAGACTTTCCGCTAATGAAAATAATTTACAGCGTTCCAGCATTCTGACAGTTTCTGCCAGATTACATTTCAACTCCGCCGTAATCATCCCGCCAAAAAGCGACATTTGTTCTTTCGCCAAGTGATATTGCGGATGACTTTTTAATCCCGGATAAATCACTCGCGCGACTTTCGGATGTGCTTCCAGAAAGCCTGCAAGTTCCAGTGCATTTTGACAATGCCGCTCCATGCGCACGCTTAAAGTTTTAATGCCGCGTAACGCTAAAAAACTATCAAACGGTCCCGCAATCGCACCCACTGCATTTTGCAAAAATGCCATTTTTTCCGCGAGTTCTGTATTATTTCCGACAATCGCAATTCCACCTACCATATCTGAATGTCCATTGAGATATTTGGTAGCAGAGTGCGTTACGATATCAAATCCCAACTCCAGCGGCCGCTGTAAGATGGGTGTTGCAAATGTGTTATCTGCTACCGCGAGCAAATTATGTTTTTTAGCAAGCAGGCTTAATTCTTTTAAATCGACCAGTTTTAGCATCGGATTAGAAGGTGTTTCTACCCAAATCATACGTGTTTCCGGGCGAATCGCGGCTGTAACTTTTTTCAAATCACACAGATCAACAAAAGAAATAGCGAGTCCTGATGAACGTTTGCGAACACGCTCCATTAAACGATATGTTCCGCCGTATAAATCATCCATTGCAATAATATGATCGCCTGGCTGTAAGATTTCCAATATCGTTGCAATTGCAGCCATTCCTGATGCGAAGGCAAATCCGCGCTGCCCCGATTCCAGATCTGCTACACATTTTTCATAGGCTTCTCTTGTCGGGTTGCGTGTGCGCGAATACTCAAAACCTTTATGTTTGCCAGGACTTTCCTGAACATAAGTTGATGTCGCGTAAATCGGTGTCATCACCGCACCTGTTGTGGGATCAGGATGTTGTCCGGCATGAATGACGCGCGTTTTAATGTCATATTCATTTTTCATCAGGATTTTTCCAGAAAACCATTTGTTTGCATCCATTGATCATCGACAAATTTCGTCAGATAATTTCGAATTCCATCGGCTAAAATAATTACGCATTTTTCGCCTTTTTTTAAACGACCTGCGACTTGAAGCGCACCCCACACAGTCGCGCCGCTTGAACCGCCGATTAATAATCCTTCTTCACGAATCAGTCGTCGAGCCATTAAAAATGAATTTTTGTCTTCGGTTTTAACGTATTCATCAATTAATGAATTATCCAAAACTTTCGGAAAAAAATCATAACCTATGCCTTCGACCAGATAGGGACAAATTTCTGTGCCGCCGCCGAGAATGGAACCATAAGGATCTACACCAATAATTTTAATATGCGGGTTGACTTCTTTTAATTTTTTCGCGACACCCGTAATGGTTCCACCGGTTCCGGCTGAAATAACAACCATCGCAAGATTTTCGCCTGCATCATCTAAAATTTCCTGGGCCGTTGTCTCATAATGAATGTCAGGATTTGCCGGATTGCTGTATTGATCCAGAATGTGAGAATGCGGAATTTCTTTTTGCAGTTTTTTTGCGAGAGAAATATGACTGTCAGGATCATTCCACGCAGCTTGTGTCGGCGTGCGATAAATTTTTGCGCCTAAGGCTTCCAGCACGACTTGTTTTTCGTGACTCATTTTTTCAGGCATGGTGATAATAATTTTATAA
The DNA here is from genome assembly GCA_035478255.1 of Gammaproteobacteria bacterium. Taxonomy (GTDB): domain Bacteria; phylum Pseudomonadota; class Gammaproteobacteria; order DSM-16500; family DSM-16500; genus DATIJJ01. The sequence continues at coordinate 2,619 of DATIJV010000061.1, read as the reverse complement.
CCTTTGACGGCTCCCGCTAAAGCGAGACCAATCCCTGTGTTTCCTGAAGTTGCTTCGATTAAGGTATCGCCCGGTTTTATTTTGCCGGTTTTTTCTGCTTTTTCAATCATGGAGCGGGCTATGCGGTCTTTGACGGAACCCCCGGGATTTAAAAATTCGCATTTGCCGTAAAGCTCAGCTGGAAGTTCACGGCCAATTCGATTAAAACGGACAAGAGGAGTTTTGCCGATGGCGTCTAATATATTATTCAGTTGCATAATATGAATCCTTTAATTGTTATAAGTGATGACATGACAGGTTGATGTGACTGGAGCGGGTGTCAGGTTTCCTGTGAGAGAAATAATCATGGATTTTCTAGTCAGCAGCCTGTTTTCAAGATGACAAAAATTATTGATGATTGCAAATGGCCCAAATTTCAAATTGGATACTGTTACCACATAATTCTGGCCAAAACTGAATGCAAGCCAGAAATTATCATTATTTTTTATATCATACAAATAGGGATAAACGATACCGGTATCAGGATCACGCAGGATAAGCAGCCAGACGGGGTTTCCAATGATCGAATGAAAACGCGTATTGATTTGGATTGTTTGACCTAAAGGCCCTGCGTTTGCCGAAGTGATCAGGGAGATTAATCCCATCCATAATAAAACTAACACAAAGAATCTTTTGATAATTGACATGAGCGGCTCGTTCTTGCAGATATCTTACGATAGCAGTAGTATGACACGCTACTTAGAAATAATCATCTTGGACGATCATATGGCAGCCTCAGGAAATGAAAGAAGCATGGCATCGATACCAAGGGTTCTTTTAGAGCCCATCAAGACGAGCAAAGAGCCACTTGTTCCGCTTTTTATGGAAGAAAAAAATATTGAAGAGCTTGCCCATTCAGGAAATCTTAACGATTTACTGGCATTGCGAGAGATGGACGCTCTATTTTTAACTTATGGAATGAAAGCCTCATTAACGTTCGTTAGTCCTGTTTTATGCGATAGATTTCAAAAACTTCATCAACAAAGCAAGAAAGGATTGAGTGAGTTTAAACTTGATATTCCTCAAAATGATCCAAAAGTATTACGCGACATGTACTCCAAACTGTATGATATTTTGGAAATGGAAAATAAAAGACATGTCGTTGTGAAGTCAGAAGAATTCATTCAAAAGCTGATTGGCTATGCCCATGCGATCAGTGAGATATCGGCAAGGTATTGGGAAAATAAGAGACAGGATAAGAAGAGTCCTGAGAAACCCTCTGTGCCAGAACGTAAACCTGCCATCAGCGAAGCAACTGTGATTTCTCGTTTGGGAATTAATCCTGTGCGGCGGAAATTTTTGCCGCCAGAAGATGTTGTAAGTGTTACCATTCTTCAAACGATTTATCACAATAGCGGACTCAGGCGTCGATAAAATATTATAAAAACACAAAAAATGAATAACCCAACAAAACAAATCAATGACCATTCCGCTAAACTCAAGTGTAAAAATTCCCATCCTTTTTGCGAACATTCCGCTGTGCCTTGAAATATTTTTGAGATAACTTGATCAAACGGCAAAACATTTAAGAGATATTGTAAACTCACGCCGCAATCTGCATTTTTGTCGGGAGGTAAATGCTGCAGCCAAACTTGCCGTCCAGAAAGTATCATTCCAATCAGGGTGACCAGGCTTGCTGATACGCTCAAAAAAATATTCCCCATTTTTTTAATCGGCAAAACGCCGCCAAAGAAAAAAATGATGCTGAGAATTCCTAAGGTCATGCGTTGTAAAATGCAAAGCGGACAAGGAACAAAACCATCATAATTTTGCAGATAAAATGTAATGCTTAACATGCTTGCTGTAATAATAAAAGCACTCAAAAACATTGCCCGGTGAGAAAACTTATTCATGATTTTTTACTCGTTAGCCAGTTTTGTAAAATTAATTGTGCAGCAACACTGTCGACTTGTGCCTTCTGCAATGCTTTATATCCGCCTTCTGAAAATAATCGTTCCCTCGCATCCTTCGTACTTAAGCGCTCATCCATCTCGTAAACGGGCAATTTAAACCGCTCTTTTAATTGCCTAGCAAATTGACGCGCTGCCTCTGTGATGGCTTGTTCGCTTCCATCCATATTTAAAGGAATGCCTACAATGAGTGCATCGGGCTGCCAGGTTTTGATGAGCTTCTGCAGACTATTCCAATCAGGGGCCCCGCTAGATGCTTTCAATGTCAGCAAAGGACGAGCCGTTTCAGTCACGGTTTGCCCTACTGCGACGCCAATGCGTTTCAGCCCAAAATCAAAACCTAATAAAATTTCATGGTAGGATTGGCTCATGGGTGTAAATTATACCATTTGCAGCGAAAAAAATGCGAACATAGCCGTTTCTATGCGAGCATTTTTTTCGCTGCAAGATGGCTCGCAGATGGGATGAAAAAAACCTCAAATTATGGCCGCGCATGGTATATATAGTTGCTGGCGCGAAATTGAAATTGTAAATAATGATGAATTTTTCTGAAAATAGTACACTTGTAACATTAATTTTTTTTTACCTCCTTCCCCTTTCCCCTTCCTCCACAAAAAGCGTGTGGAGGAAGGGGGACGTTCTAATTTAGCACATCTGTATCGGAGCGTCC
>DATIJV010000060.1:0-19000 GCA_035478255.1 Gammaproteobacteria bacterium | reverse complement strand
ACACAGTTATAGCGGCGGGGTCTCGAATCCCACTAGTCGTGCCTACTATACAACGCAATCACAAACGATTGTTGCGGCACGTGCTGCAAGTCAACTGGATTATGACAAGGTGCAGAATCAGATTGCCTATCAGCAAGCGTTACAGCAGCAGATTGAAAACGCCAAAGATTTAAAGTCAGCGATGGATTTGAATAACCGCATCCAGGTCGAATCCAATCTAATCAATCTGGAAATTCTGCGTCAGGCAGCGATTTCCAATCAGCAACAAGCCGTCACGGCGCAGGGTGGTGTCAACTCTGCACTGACCAATGCCAAATTTTTAACTAAACAGTAGGAGTCATCATGAAAAGTTATTTTGTCGTGCTATGCGTTTTATTGAGTGTTTTAACCGGTTGTGCCAGTCAGGGGCTGAAAGCGCCTTGTGACCAGTATGCGAGTTTCTGCGGTAAAAAAACAAAAATCAATCACTGGTAATGGGATGAGACAGCAATGATAACAGCTAAAACATTTTTTTCAGACACATTAAACACGGTTGATGCTGTGATTGGTAATTATGTGAATGTGGCCTATACGCATTTGATACAGGCCAATTCGGGTGTTATCACCATGCTGTTTACGTTTTACATCATGTTATTGGGATATCGCTTTATTAATCACGATCAAAAAGTGACGATGGATTACCTGATACGTCACATCACTCTCATGTTGATTGTGTACGGGTTGCTGATGAGTTGGCATTTATACAATCTGTTTGTTTATAACATCTTTACCAATGAGCCGAGCTCTATTTCACACATATTGGTTGGCGCAGCGCAGACGATCCATCCGGACGAATCGATCGCGCAGGTATTGGATGGGATATATGAATCGGTGATCAATGCCACTCTCGGCTTTTTTTCACAAGTCAGTTTCAGTGCGACCGGTGTGGCATTTTTATTTTATGGGTTGCTGGTATTTCTGATCGGGTCAGCGCTTTGTATTTTTGCGCTGCTCTTGTTTATCTACGCCAAAATGATGATGGCAGTGTCGTTGGCGCTCGGCCCCATTTTTATCTCATTTTTATTGTGGGAATCTACCAAAGGCATGTTTTCTGCCTGGCTTAAAAAACTCATCACACTGGCGCTCATACCGATTATTACTTCAGCCATTCTTGCTCTGATGTTGTCGGTGATCAGTGTCACTTTACCGTCCATTAATCAACCTGTCGAAAACATGCAATTTTATGGCATTGCACCGTTTTTAGGGTTGAGTGTTGCGACAACATTGATTTTGTCTCAGGTATTTCATATTGCGAGTGCATTGGGTGGCGGCCTCACGCTAAAAAGTCTGTCGCATGGTGCGGCCATTGTGAAAACAACGGTTCAAAAATCCGGTGCAGCATCCGCATATCGCGGTGCCTCAAACTGGACGCTTAATAAAATCAGAAAAAACAAGAAAGGAGTTAATTATGGAAACTAAAAATGAGTTTTATCAACAATCTGCTGATTGGGCTTATTGCATGTATCAAAGCCAGACGGTCTGGTTAAGGCGGGCTTTATTTGCCTTGACGTTGATTGCCGCACTTCTGACCTTGTCAATTGCAGCAAATTTGGTGTTGCTACCATTAAAGGAAAAAGTACCGTATCTCTACGCTTTTGATCATGCAACGGGAGAGGTCACCAAAGTCGGTGAACTTGATAAAACAACACTGCCAAGCAATTGGGAAGTTACGCGTTATTTTCTGATGCAGTATGTAATTAATCACGAAAGCTACAATGGCGACAATATCAATTATCCGTATCAGATGGTCTGGGCGCAATCCGGTGATGAGGTTCAGAAGCAATACGACAATGAAGTTAGCAGCACCAATCCGAATTCGCCTTATAAACTCTATGGAAAAGACAAATACATCACCACACGAGTCATATCCATCAATCGATTGAATGAAAATACAGTCGATATCAAGTTTGAGAAAAAGCTACATGATCGTGCATCGACTTCCGAGCAAGTGACGCATAAAGAAGCGATTATCAAATGGGAATATGCCACTGCAGAAATCACGCAAAAAATGCTGGATCGTGATCCATTGGGATTCAAGGTGATTTATTACCAGGCCACTCAGGTTTCGTTAGACAACAATTAACAGGAGAGTATGAAATGAAAAAAATGATTGCATTGGCACTTTTATGTTTGATGGCTTCTGCTCATGCCGAAGTGACACCACGTGGTACTGCAAATGATCCTCGTATCAAGGTGGTGATGTATGACCCTAATAATGTCGTGTTACTCAAGGAGCGTTATGGTTATCAAACGCAAATTTCATTTGGTTCAGATGAAACGATACAGAGTGTTTCGGTAGGGGATAGTTCTGCGTGGCAAGTGGTTCCTGTCAGCAATAATCTTTTTATCAAACCGGTTGCGGTTTCCAAAACCAATATGACGGTATTGACGAATCAGAACAGCTATAACTTTCAACTGGATTCTACTGACAATGACGCACATCTGACCTACAAGCTGCAGTTTACTTATCCGGCCATTGGATACAGTGAGTCAGGTCAATCGACTTCTGTTACTACCTTAAATCCGGAAAACATTAATTGGAAATACAGCTTCACAGGTAACCATGATCTCGCGCCATTTGAAGCATTTGATGATGGCAAATTTACGTATCTTCGATTTCGGGAAGATGGCATGAGTCATTTGCCTGCTGTGTTCATTGTTGACCAGAACAAGAATGAAACGCTGGTGAATTACCACATGCAGGGAGATTACATGGTGATCAATTCAGTCGCGAGGCAATTCACGTTAAGAGACGGGTCAGTCGTTACCAGCGTTTATAACGACTATGCAATTGGTGATTGGAAAAAAATGGCTTGAGGGCGAATAACATGAAAATTGATTTGGCTGAAAAAAACAAGCAAACAGGGTTGCCAGAGATTTCCGAGGCAAAAAGCAGAAAAATGGCGATTAAGCTCATCGTCGGTGGGATCGTATCGGTTCTGCTGATGAGTCTTATTTTCCATTCAAAACCGGCTCAAAAAGTAGAAAAACCGGTTGAGGAAACGTATGTGCCGGAAAATCAGGCTGCAGATGCAGCGAAACCGCAGGCAGAGGCTCAACAGCAAGCATCACCGGAAGTGGTTCAGGCACAAGCAGCGGTGATAGAGCAAAAGCAAAAGGAGCTTGCGCAACGTTTAACAGCGCCGTTGATGATGGTGAACAATAAAGTCGAGAGTACAAAACAGACTCGTAACACCCCGTCGGTTGCTCAATCGAATGATCCGAATATGCAATTTATGAATCAGGTCTCTACACAAGCGAATGATGCAGTCAATGTCAGTGTCATCGGTCCCATGAGTGCCATAATAGCGGAGGGCAGTTTGATCCATGCTGATCTGGAATCAGCTGTGGATTCTGATTTGCCCGGCTACCTGCGAGCTATTGTGAATGTCCCGGTTTATTCCGAGGATGGTTCTCAGGTTTTGATACCACGAGGAAGCCGTCTGATTGGCGAATATAAAAGCGGCATGTTGCAAGGTCAGTCGAGATTTTTTGTGGTGTGGACACGGTTGATCACACCGGAAGGCCTTTCTGTGAATCTTGGCTCACCGGGTGTCGATAATCTGGGTGTAGCAGGCATGGATGCAGATGAGATCGATCGGCATTTCTGGCAACAGTTTGGTACGGCTTCCTTGCTTTCTTTAATTGGTGCCGGTGCGGCCAATGTGGGTGTATCAGAAGAAGACCAAAATAATTCTGCCGCAGCTTACCGTGCTGCAGTCGCCAGCAGTTTTTCTCAGTCAGCCAATCAAAGCTTAAAGCAAGGAAGCACGATTGCACCTACACTCAAAAAATATCAGGGCAAGTCGATTATCGTGTTTGTTGCGCATGATCTGAATTTTCAAGGCGCGATTAAACAAACGCATCCACAGGTCAATATTTTTTAGGTGACAATCATGTCAATCAAGGCATTGGAACGGCATTTGCTTCCGCTGTTGCCATTTTTACAGATGGATGGTGTGACGGAAATCTGTGTGAATCGACCTAGTGAAATCTTTGTTGAACAGTATGGCGTATTTGTTCGCTATGAAGTAGACGAGTTGGAATACGATTTTCTGGAATCCCTTGCTGTGCTGGTCGCTGAATTTAATCACAAGGATTTTCCAGCGCCTTTGTTATCAGGATCATTACCGAATGGAGAACGTATTCAGTTTGTCATGAATCCAGCCTGTGAAAAGGACAGGCTGGTTTGCTCTATTCGTCGGCAGCAAATCAAAAACCTGACGATAGATGATTATCAGAGTATGGGTTCATTTGATAACTGGACACATGCCGAATCGGTTTCAAGCGCTGAATTAAATGATCTTTATTTAAAAAAAGACACATTAAATTTTTTAAAGTGCGCCATTCTGAATAGAAAAAATATCCTCATCAGTGGTGGAACCGGTACGGGCAAAACCACTTTTTTAAATGCCTGTCTGCAATTGATACCTCAAACAGAAAGATTGATTACGGTTGAGGATACGCGGGAAGTATCGGTTCTTCACGCCAATTCAGTCAATCTGCTTTTCAATGAAGAAGATGAACACATTACGGCTTTGAAGATTTTTAAGACCTGTTTACGTTTAAGGCCAGATCGAATTTTTTTATCGGAACTCCGGGGTGCCGAAGTCTGGCCGTATCTTCGTGCTGCGAATAGCGGACATCCGGGCAGTCTCAGTACAGTTCATGCAGACACGCCAGACGGTGCCATAACCCAATTGGTATTCATGATGCAGCAAGCGGGATCCACATCGAGTGAAGAGCGCATCCGGGAATACATCCGATCGATTATTCACGTCATCGTGCAGCTAAAAAAATGCACGAGCGGCGAGCGATTTATGACCGTATCCGAGATTTATTTTAATGAAAAATAGCGGAAGCAGCTGCGGAAAAACATTCCGCAAATAACTTTTAAGAAGTCCTTGTGGGAGTAGGTGTTGCAGTCGACAGCCACTCGCCACCGGCTCCTGACCATCCACTTACTTCGTAAATAATTGGATGGTCAGGAGCCGGTGGCGAGTGGCAATCTCAATGATGGAGGATGTAAAAAGCATTTATGATTTTGACTGAAAGAGATGAAGAGATTTTAAGATTTATAAACGAGTTTGGGTATTGTGATATTGCCCAGCTGATGGTGCGGTTTGAATTGAAGAAGACGTGGATGTACCGATTGATAGAACGTTTGATCAATGAAAATCTGGTGAGGTATTGCTCTGTATTAAACAGCCGTCATCGAATTTATAGTCTCACAAACAAGGGTGCAACCTTCACTGATTTACCACCGATTGATGGAGTCACTGTTGGGCAGTATCGGCATCATGCAGCATTGATATATGTCTACTTGAAGCTACGCAAAAAATATCCTGATGCCGAATGGATCAGCGAACGACGATTACTGCAGGAAAAATTTAGTAATGGATTGGGAAAGAGGGGGCACGTTGCCGATGGGATATTGCATTTCACAGACAGTAAAAAGGTAGCGATTGAGGTTGAGATAAGCGTCAAGGCAAAGCATAAAGTCGATAAAATTTTACGTGATTATTGTACGCAGCTGGCAGTTAAAGAGGTCTGGTATTACTGTGCGCGGTCTGTCATGCCGAGCCTGACGGCTTTATCAGCCAAAATGCCATTTATTAAAATTTTCAGACTGGATGATTTTTTAAATGCTGAGTGAGCGATTTAATGATTATGTGAATACCCATCCTAAGGAATGTTTGCGGGTGCTGGTGATATTGATCAGTGGTATCTGGCAAACCCCGATAATGATAGTTTCACTTTTTTGCTGGATTGGCGTGAGACGGTTTGCCGTGAGTCGGGAAATGATCCTTATAATTGGTATCATATTTCCGCTGATATTGATCTTGTGGGCCGACGATTATCATCAATTGCTTTTATCAGGCTGGTTATCAAATAAAAATTTTTGGCAGTCTCTTTTGTTTGGGCATTACTGGCAGATTTTCAATAATATCAAAATTATATTCATTCTTGGTCTGTCACCTTTTTTTACAGCCGTCCTGAATGTTATCGATTTAATACCCGATAAACCCTATCAAAAAGAGATGCAAGCTCTCCAAAAAGGGAAACATATTGTTACGCCGGAGATTAGCGATAAAGAAGTACAAACTGCTTTAGCAAAAATTAATGACTCAGATTACGATGCAACCGTATTGGGTGTATCAAAATACACGGGCAAGTGCGTGACAATTCCAGACTGGTATATCAATCAGGTGTTGCTGGTGCTGGGTACAACGGGCAGTGGTAAAACCATTACGCTAAGACGATTTTATCAGCGGGCGATTTTGAAGGGCTATCCATTGATCATTGTCGATGGTAAACCTGATCCGGCAAATATTGAATGGCTGATGAAGCTGGCCGAAAAACACAACCAAAAATTTTTCGGATTCAACTGTGGTAATTATCTGCCATACGATCCATTGTCAAATGGTGGTCATACTGAGCTTAAGGACAAAATCATCAGTCTGAAGGATGAATGGTCGAGTGATCATTATCGCTCGATTGCGGAAGATTATTTGCAGGCGACGTTTGAAGTGTTGTTGCGATCAGGCAAGAGTTTTGATTTGAAAAGAGTAGTCGAATGCCTGAATTATGATGAGCTGATTATACTGGCGCGAGAAGTGGATGATGACCGTTTAATGAGACGAGTCAAAAGTCTTGAGCAGTATGACCGGGAAGATATCACTGGACTGCAGGCGCATCTCAATATTTTGATTCATTCGGAATTAGGAAAATATTTCGATAAAAATGCTGATACTTTTACACTGCTTGATGTAATTGAACAGGATGCGGTTGTTTATTTCGCGCTGCCTGCACTTCGGTTTCCGAGCTTTTCAAAAGTGTTGGGGAAGCTTGTGATTAATGATCTCAAGGCGGTGATTGATCGTGATCATAAGAAACGAATTTTTACAGTGTTCGACGAATTTAGTGTGTTTGCAGGAGAGCAGGTACTGAATCTCGTAAATATGGGCAGAGGTAAGGGCGTGCATGCAGTATTTGGTACGCAAGGACTCGCTGATTTGGATAGAGTGGATGTGGCGTTTAAGAGTCAGATGCTGAATTGCGTGAATACATTGATTTGCCACAGATTAAATGATCAACAGAGCGCAGAGACGGTGGCGAGCTGGGTAGGGACAACGGAAAATTTTACGGTGACGGCGCAGTTGAATTCTAAAGAGGCTAATTCTGGTATGGGGTCGGTGAGAGTGAATAAAGAATTTATTGTTCATCCGGATGCGATCAAACAAAAATTACTAACAGGTGAAGTATTTTATATTTCTAAGTTAGAATGTTTTTTTAAACATAAGATAAAAGTTATTAATGTTTATTAATATTAAATTTTAACTACTAGGAAGATTAGATAAATTGAAGAAAAAATTAATATGAAAAATTTTATTATAAAACATGTTATTGCGGCTTGATACAAATGTGGTGGTTCAATAAGATCTTTTTCATTCGTTATTTCGCCTTTGAAAATTTTATCATTGTATTCACTGATTTTGCTTTTATATAAAGTACTAGAGATTAAGTACTGTGCAGCATCAAATAAAAAAAATAAGACAAGAAGAATAAAAACAATATTAACTTGATAAGAAATACATTGTCCTTGAGTGAACGATTTCAAAAGCCAGCATAAGCCTCCTTCCCCTAAGGCCAGCTGTCTGCATGTATTTGATAGAATGCGTGTATGTTCTCTGTAAACAATCCCAAAGTGGTCAAATACATAATGATATAAAGTCTCTTTTCTTTTATCTTCTTTAGAAGTGGGTAAAGGATTCTTGTTCATATTAATAACCCGCTTTAAATGGGGGGCCAGTTCTGGGGGCAATGGTTACTATAGATTCATAAATTTTTCTTTTTGTATCAGTAGAAATATTTCCTTTTTTCAAATTACCAATTTCCTCTTTAGTAAAAAGTATTTTTGCTTTTTTATCTTGGTAGGAAATGGTTGCTTCAATCGCTTCAGAGGTGGTGAGGGAAACAGTTATTTTGGCATCAGGGATGCCAAATTTTTCAAGTGAATTATTGATCACTTGTTCAATTGAATGAAGTTCTTTATCTGGGTGCATTTGGATATCCTGTCCCATAGCGTTGAGGACACAAAATACAAGTAACGTGGCGAAAATTATTTTACATATGTTCTGTAAAAACCGCATGTTACTGCTTCCGTCAGTGCTTAATATGCTTCTATTATACACTTTTTTATTAAGCGATATAGGTGTATGAGCATACGATTGTATGTGTTTGGAAACGGGTTATTCAAGAAGTAAAGATTTCTCTGTAATTCCTTTTTGAGAAATGATGCTTCTTAATTTGTCTGCTTGATTAACAGGGATAATAAATTTTATTAATTCAAATGTTCCACCAGACGGGCCAAAAAAGCTTTCAACAGAAGGCCATTGTCCATGCAAAAAATAATATAAAGAAGCATATCGAAAGGTAAGGAAAAGCCCTTCTTGTTGTATGATTCTAGGGTTTTCACATTCAGGATGGCCTTGCTTTATTATAATCGGGTTTCTATCGGATTTTTGTGATTCCTTATATGCAAATATTGAGATGTGAGTTGCATCGTTAGGAATACCTTTTGTAGAGAAATAAAGCGCTTTCAGTGGATTTATTGAGAAGTCTAATGCTGCAGTTTGAGTATCATAATGCTGGGGCAGTGATTCATCGTAACTGGCCATTTCTTCATTGATGATGCTGTGATTTATTATTTTCCCATCGTCTGTAATGCGCCCAATTGATTTTTCAAAACCATATTGAAACAAGCGTATAAAAGTTTCTTTTTCTGTCCAAAAAGAGGGTGGGCGCAGCTCGTACATTTTTAAAGTTGCAGCATCAAACTTCTTTTTATTGTTTTGAACATGTGTAGCTAAAAAATAGTTATAGTGCATAATATAAAAAGTGAGTTCTTTTATTCGGTTTGCATGAAGGCTGTGGATATATTCTTTTGGAAAAGGAGGAAGAATAGTCTCGATTATTTCTTCGCTTAATGACCACGCGTTAATGTAGGATGTGGCAGGGAATTTTTCAAGGCGATTTTTTATTACGCTACCCCTGAATGCGCTGGGGAGTAAGGGATGTTTGCTATCAGGTTGGCCTCGAAAGATATATGAATCATCTCGAAGCAATAGCAGTTCATTGACCAATTGGTCTGGTATAAGTATTTCCCTAGCTTTCATAATATTATTGCTGTCTGTTTTCATAGAATATTGTCGTATAAAATTTTATTTTGTAACTATTGTATTTCCTTCAAAATTTCCTGGAGTTCCCAGATGAATTTTGCTTAAATAGGCGTGACGTGACAGGTGCGTTCAACACCCTCACGCCACTAACCACATCAACCCATAGGAGATTGACATGGCTGCGCATAGATTAAATGAAATTGCCTCTTTAATAAATAACCAAATCGATTCCCGTGAACAAATGCACGAATGCCTGCTCAAGGCCGAGGCGCTTGCTCACGTTGCCTTAAGCGGTGACTTCCTCGACCGTGGACAATCTATACTCAATGAGTATTTGGGTGTATTGTTTGACTTTATTCTGGAATCAAAGACGCTCAACCAGGCTGCATTGGATGATTTGATTAAATGCAGCAGGCAGGGCGAGTTGTTTGGCTAATTTATGTCTAATGGGAACGGGTAATATGAAAAAAAGCAGTTTATTATGGGCAGCAATCGTATTATCCGTCTCCTCCAGTTTGACTTATGCCGACGATGGCTTTCGGGGTTCCGTTTCACCGATCCCTTCAGAGATATCTAAAAATATGATAGGTCACACATGGCATGCCGGCTGTCCTTTACCATTGGACAGAATGAGCTACCTGACAGTTACTTACTGGGGTTTTGATCATAAACCACATGATGGACATTTGATTGTTCTCGATCTTTTTGCTGGCGAAGTGTTGCAGATATTTCATGATCTTTATCAGATCAAGTTTCCTATCGAAAAAATGGTGTTACCTGACAAATACGCATCACAAAAAAATGATTGGTCATCGATTGATTGGAAGTCATCAGAGGATAATAACACCTCTGCGTTTTTGTGTCGGGAGGATGATCAAACGCAAGGACAATTTTCACCGCATAGTTGGGGAATTGCACTTGATATCAACCCGGTGTACAACCCTTCGAGAGTAGCCGGGAATAAAGTTGAGCCTGCATCAGGCAAAAAATATTTTAATAGAAGCCTCAATCATGAAGGTATGATTGATGAAAAAGTAGTAGCTATTTTTGCGAAACACGGTTGGAAGTGGGGCGGTTATTGGGCTAAAGATAAAACCGATTATCAGCATTTTCAGAAAGATATGGATGAACATTATATGTGTCCAGTACTATTGCCAGTAATTAAAAACGGCGATTGATTATTGGTTTTTTAGCGGCGATTTATAGGATATTCGAATGCAGAAAAATAAAATTTTAAAATTCATAGCTGTGATTGGAATAACTGTCGTATTTTTTACAAGTGTTTTTGCAAATGATGATAATCGAGATATTGATCATGACCTGATCATTGCTATGAAAACATATCGAGTACCTGTTGCTGGATACGCAATTATAAAAAATTACAAAATTATTGCGGTCAAAACGCTATCCATTGATTCAAAAATTCAAGTTTCTGATAAATCACTTTTTCAAGCAGCGTCTATTAGTAAAAGTATAAGCGCATATGGTGCTCTTAAACTAGTTTCGCGAGGTAAATTGAATCTTGATGCGCCTGTCAATAATCAATTAATAACATGGAAAATTCCAGATAACAAATATAGCAAAAATAATCCCGTGACTCTGAAACAATTATTAGATATGACATCGGGGCTATCTGTTTCAGGTTTCCCAGGACATGCTCAAGGCGAAAAATTGCCGACACTTGAAGAGATATTAGATGGGAAACCACCAGCAAACACTCCTCCTATTCGAATATTTTATAAGCCAGGCGCCCAATATTTTTATTCAGGTGGTGCTTTTGAAGTATTAGAGAAGCTTATGGAGGATTCGACCAAACAAGCATTTGAAGACTGGATGAATAATGAGATTTTTAAGCCATTGAATATGGATAATAGTATTTATCAATATCCATTAAAAAAAGAATTATTTTCTGTGGCAGTGCCGGGATTTTTAAGTGATGGAACGATGATAAAAGGAGGATGGAATAATTATGCTATTGCGGGCGCCGGAGGTGCGTGGTCAACACCAGGAGATATAGCTAGGTTTGCTATTAATGTTTCAAATGCCTACCTCGGTAAAGAAAATAACTTAATTTCCAAATCTGTAGCAAAACAAATGCTTACTAGGCAAAAAAATACAGATTATGGTCTTGGGGTTGTGCTCAATGGTAATGGTAGGACTTTAAATTTTAGAAAAGCCGGACATAATAATGGTTATCATAATGAAATGATTATGTTTCCAAATAGTGGGGATGGTGTTGTTGTCATGACAAATTCTGAAAATGGTGAATACATTATCAATTATATAATTCCTCTGATTGCACAGAAATATCATTGGCCTTGCTATTTTCCATATTTTGATGAACTGATGGTGATCCCTGTGCGCGCTTGTTAGAAATGGATTGAATGGTTTTTCACCTTGCTTGATCGAAGAATTCACATAATAGATTGCTATGGAAAAAATTTCCTATGATTAAAAAAATTATTATCTGCGCTCTTTTTATAATGTACATTGCTGGCTCATCCGTTTCCGCATTAGATTCCTTGGCCTATCAGAATCAATTGGTCAATCATGAAATTCAAGCCGTAATGGTTAAAGATAAAATTCCGGGCGTTGCTGTTCTTTTGTATGCAAATAATAAAATGAGCGCATATTATTTTGGTGATGCTAATCCAAAAAAACATGTAAAAGTTTCTGAAAACACGCTGTTTGAAATCGGTTCAATTACAAAAACATTCACAGGATTATTGCTGAGTGAAGATGCACTCGAAAATAAAATGTCATTAAACGAAAAAGTTAACAAAAGCGTTCATTTTTCTAATCTCCCAAATATCACTTTGCAAGAATTGGCTACGCACACCTCCAGTTTGCCTTTTGGAGTTGATGGATTACCATACAATGCTTCTGTCACAGAGAAAAATATAAAAAAATTAAATAGGTTCCTTGATAATTGGACACCTGCATTTGCGCCGGGAACTAAAATGTTTTATTCAAACATTGGATTTAGTTTGCTTGGTATGGCGCTTGCAGAAAATGCAAAAACAACTTTGCCTGCCATGATGAAAAATAATATTTTAAATCCACTGGGGATGTATCATTCTGGCCTAGATATAACGCCTGCTGATCAGAATAATCTGGCTATCGGGTTTACTGAAAAGGGCAATCCTGTTAGTCATCTTCCTTCCGGGTTGCTCGCAGGCTCGTGGGCAATGAAGGTGTCACCCAAAGATATGAAAATATATCTTGAAGCTGCATTAGGTGTTACTCCAATTCCGGAAAAAATTCGCAAGGCAATTATCATTTCCCAAACAGGTTACTATATTATGCCAAAACAAAATTCTTTATTGGGTTTTGGATGGGAAATAACGCCGTTAGATAATTCTTCTGTTATTAAAAAATTAACGAATAATCCTGCTCACTATACTTTTGCTGCTTATGAAGTTAAGCGAGTGAAAGTGCCGGTATTTAATCCGCATTCACTTGTTGCAAAAAGCGGCGCTACTGATGGGTTTCGGTCTTATATTGCCATTATTCCTGACAAGAAAACGGGGATTGTTATTATGGCGAATAGATATTTTGGAAGTGGTGATTTGCCGAATCTTGCGAACAAAATTTTATTTCAGATGACCAAATAGTTGGGACAGTAACTTCTAATTGATGTTAAAGAGATTTTTATGCAGAATGGTTTTTTCTCCACGTTGAAATGGTTTTTATCGCTTATGTTATAAGGCATTAATCTTTTTTAAATTTCCATCTCATGCTAAGAAGAAATAACGTTATCAAAGACCATGAAAAAATAGTCTGGCTGATGGCGAATATTTTAAAATAAACACGATCAGTTGTTGTCAGGCTATTGAAAAAAGTATTACCACTATCAGAGTAAAATGAAAATGGTTTAACTATCTGCTTTATACTTGTATCAATGCCATTACCGATGATTGCCCAATTAATAGAGGCAGAAAAATTTATAATGGGTGATTTCAGCATTGCATAGCATAAGGAAAAAAGCAGAGTTATTACAAGTAGCCACAGCAGTGGCATGCCAATGTCTTGTCCATAATTTGTGATTTTTTCATAAAGCCATGAAGCTATTCTGACATGGAATGGCTGTATTCCACTTTTACGCTCACTTTTTTGTATTAATGCATAAAACATACTTTCATAGCCTCTGTCTCGTAGATCAGACATGGCTCTGTAAAGAGCGCGATAAGCATGTGCTGCGGATTTGCTATGGGTATCTTTGAAATTTTTTTGAGGCGGAAAAATTGTGTGCTGATGAAAGATACAATTAAAAAAATAAGGAGCTTTATTGAAAACACATGAAGAAAAGTCTGTTGTAGATTTAAATATCCTATTGTTAAAATTTACCTCTTCAAATTTACAATTTTCAAATTTTATACTGTAAAATATATTACCAATAAAATTTTTTTTAACCAAACAAGATTCAGAAAAAGAAAAATCGGCCAATTTAGAAAATGTTAAATTTTTAAATGTGAATTTCGGATCAAAAACTGAGTTATTGAAAAAAACATCTTCATGAAATGTAGCATTGTTTAAATTCGATTCTTCTTCCATTGTTGTTAAGTTAAAAAAATGAGACTCTGTGAAAACTGCACTTTTATAAAAATTAGATTTTTCAAAGCTACAGTTCACAAAAGTGCAAGAAATAAATGAAGATCCGCCAAAAAATTTTGCATTAAAAAAATATGTATTTGATATTTCACAATTAACTAAAGAAATAAGTTCGTAAAAATGTGCGTTAGAGAAGTTGAAGTTTGAAAAATCTTTTTTTGAAAGATCGATTTTGCCGTAAAATTTACAACTATCAAATCGGGTCACTATTCTATGGCTGGTCAATCTTTCGATAAAATCAGATCTCATGGCGTGATTTGGAAAAACGGTGTAAGATAAATCGATATCAGATTTTTTATTTTCCACATGAAAATTGATTAATATGTCGAGATCAGAATAGAAATTTTTTATTATTTGCTCATTCCACTTGCTCTTTTCACTAGAGATGCCTTCTGTATTTTTTATGGGGCAATGAAAATAGCACCAGTGTTTTTTGTCAAATTGGATTAAAGAATTTGGAGATGCCAATTGATATTTATTTTGATATTGGCACTTCAGAGCATCTTTATTGTTATAGCTGACTTGGCAAAACATATAGACATCCTGATTTATCTATTTATTCGTCTCCTCCGGTTGAGTTATGCGGAGGATGGTTTGTGGTTGTGAATAAATTGCTCTTCTGAAATGCGTCAATTAACTTTTTCTATAATGTTTTTAGACGTATTCGGATTCATCTCATCAAGAGATGCAAACACTTCTTCTTTTGTTAATTTTCGGCAACTATCCAGCTCAAAACGGCTAATCCTTGGTTCTGCGAACTTCCTGTCTGTTGCTAAGATCGATTTAAACAAATAAGTATCAGAATATTTGGCAAGTATGATCCCTGCGTATTTTGGGTAAAATGTTCTCGAATTTTCATCAGATTCTTTATTTGTAAATGAAGGGCACAAAGAAATTGTTGTGGCAAAAATCTTATAATTTTTATATCGATTTTTACCTTTAAAAATATCATTGAAAAAATTCTTTAACCCTGTGGTTCCATAGTAAATATGTTCTTTGTCACCGTAATGACTAAAAAATAATTCAGATAATAAGACAATTGGATTTGTTTTGAAAAATAAATAATAAGGCCAATAAATAACACGCTTTATTAGCCATGGCTTTATTCCAGGGTGTAGCCCGTATATATTTATTCCCGATTTGGCTTGCGAGGATAGCATTTTAATGAATTTATATATAGATTGTGTTCCTGAAAATAAGCATCCAAGAATGTATACTTTAGTGATTACTTCTATCGCATTTTCCATTTTTTAAATCCTTTTTATGTATGCTGGACTTTCTATATCCCAGCGAATATTAATCCGATAAATAAAAAGCAGCGACCAATTATTATCAAAACTGGTATAACATATTTTTCATTAAAATTTATTATTTTTTGCGATCGTGATAATTTGCCAATTAGATAAAATGCAATGATAGCAATGGTTGTGTAACTGGAAAAATCAAGAATTTTGTTCGTTATGTGCTGGCTGTATAATTGAGAAGCTGCCAGAATTGGCATTAAAACAATTACGCCTCTTGCTATTGATGTCCAACCTTTGCTGTTGCAATTGTGTGCGCATTTCCAGGCTGCATATGGTGACAAGATTTCAAAAAATCCATATATTAACAAAATAATTAACGCGATTAGTGGCGCTTCTGAATAAAAATTTTTTGATGTAGTTAAAAATATTCCACCAAATATCCATAATGGCAGACAGTAAAAAAGCCAGTACGCTTTCCAAAGCTTTGTTTCACCTTTTAATAAACGAAGCATCATTTTTTACTCCAGAAAAATCGATAGTTTTTTATTAGTTATTTGATAAATGAGGGTTCAACACCAAGAACAATTAATTTCTCTTTGATTAGCGGATGATGTTCGCCTCTTGCAAGCATATCTTTTACAACTCTAATTGCTTCAACTTTTGCTTGTGAAAAAAGATCGGGAGAGAGTCGTTTGCATATTGCTTTTATTGACTCAAGGTTTTCAGATAGTAAAGAAGTAACTAGTGTAGATTTGATGGGGGAGTTTTCTCTACAAATTTGTTGGAGAAATTCATTGTTGAATAGGCACTGATCATATGAAGCCTCTATTTCATCGATGCTATCTATGAGATTATGACTGCCTGCGTTGGCTGCGTTGCTTTTTAAAATAGTTGCTACATGTGTCCTCAACTTTGTTAAGGTTGACAGACAGTCTAGGGCGTTGCCACCTATTCCGTAAGCGGAAGAGCTGGCATCAGAGATTTTTTTGTGCAGGCTTAGTATGTCGCTAAAGGTGGCATTTGTTCTGTTTGATAATTCTTTA
This sequence comes from Gammaproteobacteria bacterium, assembly GCA_035478255.1. Lineage (GTDB taxonomy): Bacteria > Pseudomonadota > Gammaproteobacteria > DSM-16500 > DSM-16500 > DATIJJ01. The sequence continues at coordinate 2,881 of DATIJV010000060.1, read as the reverse complement.
ACTTCATTCTCATATTTTTCTACTTCATTTTTGAATTTGTGAGTGTCATCAAGGTCTCGCTTCCGTGCATTTTCAACATCAATTTGCTTGATGTTTCTCATCTTGGGTGGAAATAAGGAATTATTAAATTGTCTTTGTAGTTGTCGTTCGAAACAGCTAGGATTGCTGCTCCATGCAATTTCTTCAAATATTTTTAAGCCTTTAATGCTTTCTGGTTGTAAGCTAATTTTTTCAACAATTGGTTTAAATATGATGATGGATTGTTTCTTGGCGTTTAAAAAGCACTGTAATATGGTTTTGATAGCACTTTCTCCGCAGTGTTCTTCTATTTCTCCATATGTTATATGACTTCGTTTTTCATTTGATAGATGATAAGGACTTTGTGGGAAAGTAATTAAGAAATGACATGCTGTTTTGTATTCTTCATAGCTATCTTCAACTAATAAATTTACTTCTGGAGACTCATGGTGTTGAGATATAAAATCTATTATGCCAATTACAGCCTGTAAATGTTTACCTGCGTCATCTTTTCCATCAAGAAATATATTAAAATGTTGTTTTGTAACGGATGCAACTTCATTGCCAAATTTATTTCTGATTAATAAAAAATAAATATAAAATGAATAAGCAATGGATGCATACCAGGCTGTATTATGTAATTCTTCTGATATGCTTGCTGAGCATGGTTTCCAATCGTAACAAAGCATTCCATCACTGGTGAAAAGAACATTGCTAGGAATTTCAGCAATTTCAGATAAAGTAAATTTCAATTTTTTATTTTGATAATTGGCAATAGTTAAAAAAATTTTTTTAATGTTAAGTAGCCATTCCCAAGATATTTTTTTCCCGAAAGCTACATAAATTAACGACTCTTTGCAGATATTAATAATAGAGTAAGAAATGCCAGCTATTAGTGTGCCCCACCAAAATCCAACATTTATGACGATGAACACAGCAATTAAACAAAAAATAATTACTGAAAAATAATACATGACATTTACAAGTCTGTAGAAGAGTCTGTTTTCCAAATTCATTTAAACTGGCCTCAGTTTAGTCGTTTTGCCATTTTCGATAGTCATAGCCGGAGGTTGAATAAAATAAGCCGCATATTTTAACTGAGCGAAAATAAAACATCCAGATTAAATTCAGCAGGCGGGACGAGTTGTTAGGCTAATTTTTGGCCAGTCGCAGCGGTTAATAGGAAAAAACGTTTTCTTTTAGGTAGTAATCGTATTACCCGTTTTCTGTAGTTTGACTTATGATAATTATATTTTTCGGGGTTCTGTTGCACCTACTAGGCTGACTCATATAAACTTCAACTAGAGACAATTTGATATCGTATATGCAAATCATGTATTGGGTTTTTGATAAAGAACATGATTGATAAGAGCGACTAGTTGAGGCGTTTTTTTAAATGGAAGTAAGTTGCTATTGGCAACATAATTTATTATATATTTTTACCATCTATTTATTTTCGCTCTGACAAGATTTCATTTTTATTATACGTTGCCATAAGTCGTGGCATTTTTTGCTCTAAATATTTTTCAATAACAACAGGGTGCGTGTGATATTATGAATGAAGAAAAGAAAGATAATGTAAAAATGCGACTCTGCAGAATACCATTTTGTGATGCAAAAGGTAATGTTGAGGGGTACACAATGGAATATACAAATGGCTTAACTTTGTTTGCTCAGAAAAGACAAGCGGCTCTGGATAAAAATACGGCGCAAAAACAAAAAATTGAGTCAATTGTTTATTCAAGAAATTCTGGAAGAAGACGCGTATAGTTTTTTTTGTAAAATGCTTCCATTAGTAAATCGGTGCGAGTGCCGTTCAGTTATTATCTTGACTTGGCGTATACCTTTTACTTCATCACACCGATTGTTACATGAAAACCTATCGAGTACCCTTTAAAAGACAAAAGATCAGGCAATCCATATTTTTTCCTTAATTTTAATAATGACGAAGATTCAACCAACAGAACATAATACGTTTTCAGCCCAATTTCTGCCGTCACAATATCCTTAATAAAAAAACGGTGTTCCTGTTTCAGATCATCCGCATGAATTATTTTATTTTCTTCCGGATAAATAATCGTGATATGCGCACCTGCAGATTTTTCACTAAAATAATCCGGTTTTTTGACGCGATCATTTTTCAATAAAGGAAATAACTGATGGACATAAGCATCATCAACATTTAGGCAAAACAAATTATTTCCTGTGGTTTCTGTTTTTCCTTTTGACGGTAAATCTTGTGCGACATCAATCAGCTTGGGAAGATTTAATGAGGTAATGTTTGGTATCATTTTTGCTCGCTATGTTTCTTTAGTATATACAAGAAAAGTGTCCATCGAATTCCGGGTGATCAACCTGCGTTTGATTTTCCCCATTATCAGATTTCTGACAATGGCAATCAAGGCCATTATCTTTTTGTGATTATGATACATTTTGTATTGACTAAATGTATACTTAAAGTATCATACATATAATTCAATCGATCTGTTAAATCCATCCACGAGACAGCAATGCAAACCTTCGACCTTATAGAAGCCGCCGCATTTTTAAAAATGACCCCTGAGTCTTTGCGCTTAAAAGCGAAAAAAGGTGAAATCCCTGGTGCAAAACCCGGCAAGCGCTGGTGTTTTAGAGAAGATGATCTTGCCGAATACTTGCGATCGCTTTATTCTAATACCGCTAATGAATTGCAGGGTGTCATCCAGATGAATAGGAGGACAATATGGCACTCTACAAAAGAAAAAACATATGGTGGATTGATATCAACCACAATGGAAAAAGAATACAACAGTCTACTCGGACTTCCATCAAATTAGCTGCTCAGCAATTTCATGACAAGGTTAAAGCCGAATTATGGAGAACG
>DATIJV010000059.1:0-6717 GCA_035478255.1 Gammaproteobacteria bacterium | reverse complement strand
TGACATTAACAGCTCTGTCATCCCGGAATTTAGTAGCGCTTAATTCGCGCTCTTTGCGAATTTAGCGCTACTTAATGTCCGGGATCTACTTATCATTTGGGTGGATCCCGGACATTAACTCACTCTAAATTCGCAAAGAGCGCGAATTAAGACTGAGTAAATTCCGGGATGACGCTCTAATCAGCTTTCGCTTAACTTAATGGCAGTGGCCCTTTCCCCTTCCTCCACACGTTTTTTGTGGAGTTCGGTGCAAGGGAAGGAGGTATAGAAGCTATTTTGCATTACCTGTGGAGTTTGGTTTACCAGCAGACTTTGCAACAGATTTTGATTCTGTCTGCGCTGGTTGCGCCGTTTCAGCACTCGAAGAAAACATTGAGCTTACATTTTCAAACCAGCTTTTTTTGGGTTTGGGCGGCGCTTCTTTTTTGGCAGTTTCCAACGCGCTTTCCAAAGATGTAACGTGGGCAGTCAAAGTATCAAGGGTTTGCATCTTGTTTAATATGCCGGTTTGAATTTGTATAAAATTTCCTTTATATTCATCTTGTTCATAAATGAATAATTCACGAATAAGCTGTTTTCCTTGTGTTCGCAGAGCATCCATTTCTTTCTTTTTAGCTTCCTGAGAAGCTATATCCTTTGGTTTTGCTTGCTGAGAACCCAGTTCTTCTTTTTTTTCTCGTAGAGAATCTATATTCTGCTTTCTACTTGCTACAATTATTTTAAGGCGGAGTGTTTCTTTTAACGTTTCTACATGGTTTTCCAAGTCCTTTATATTTCCAAGACTGCGCAATGTAGCTAGATGACTTTCACGAAGATAATCTCGTGCTTCAGGATCTTCCAAGGTAACTAATTTTTCAATAATTTTTTTGCCTTTTTTTAGAAGCTTGACCCTCTGAGGATGAGTAGCCTCGTCTTGTTTAATTGCTAGCAACTCTATCAATTCTTGTTTTTTTATTTCTGCCTGAACACGCTTTTCTTTTTCTTGCTGCTCTTTTTTAACCTCGATTTGAATAATTAAATTACTCACAAAAAGTCTCATTTTTTCTTCAGATTCAGTAGATTGTTGGAATTGATTTTCGCATTGTTCGCGCAGAATTCTTTGCTGATTCGGGTCATTCTGTAATGCAACTAATTCATTAACACTACTGATTGCTTTAACTTTTAAAGCTCCAATATTAAGATCTTTAAGTTCAGCAATTTTTTCCGTTGCTGTGGAAATGTAGGAAAGCGCAGCTTGATACTCACTCCATTTAAATTCGCCTGCTTTTTCTGCAGGTGCAATGATCTCCACGCCCGGTTTTTTTTCACTAACACTCTGTTGCATGGTCTGGCGATTATCTGCGTTAGTATCCAGAATAACAACACGTTTCGTATCTGTTGTTACGAGCTTTTGAATACTCTCAGCGTTCTTTTCTGGTTTGGAGAAAGACAGACGTTTGATTTCTGCCTCAGTAAACCCTTGATATAAAAAAAGCGCTTTAATATATTTTTTCTTAGTCTTGCTAATGATATTAATTTTTACATCAGGATCCGCCAGCATCGCGTGAAAAAATTTGACAGTATCAGGACGCATCAGCGTATTTATTATATCTTTTGAATAATCAAATGATTCATTGTATTTACCAAAAGATTTTTCAAATACTGCTTGAGGGTTTTCTGCATTGCAAACGGATAAATAAAATGGAGCCGGTGTCAGTTGAGTTTTGAGAGTGGAAATAACTGTCCCGTTAAATCCAGCAAAAATAACGACTTTAGGCATAGCTTTTTCCTCGCATTTTTTATAATTGATATAAAAATTATACACTTTTTTGCGTGGAATATGCTTGAAATGATACAACTCTTTGATTTAACTCGATTAACCCGCTAAAATATCCGACGGCAACTCAAATTTTGCCGTAGATGTGGGTAAAAATGGATTCGTTACGCCGCTTGTAAACAACATATATTTTGCAGAATGCCCGTTCGCTGCAATATTTAATAAAATGCCTTTTTTAGCATTTACCCCTTCCATCGAGCGGTTGATTAACCGGAATAGTCCCCAATCTCCTTTCATGGTATTACTAATCATCTGGCTCTTCGGCGTAATAAAACTCACCGTTGTAGCGTGAGAATAATAATTTCCCGGCCAGGTAAATGTTCGCGGCAAGCGCTTTCCATTTTTTTGAAACGCAGCCTGCTGGCCGTTAATATTCAGCGTTAAGGTCCTCATCGCGGGATCCAGTGCAATCGGCTGCATCGTAAATTCAATCGATAGTTTATTATCACCATTCGGAAAAAACGCATGCTGCATTTGTGCTGCATGCTGCAGATTAGCCAACAATCCATTTGCAACAGGAATCCGCTGGTTATCAACTACGCGCCATATCCATTGTTCATTTTCATCATTAACAAAAGGTTTTAAATAAGTCGTGTAAAAATTTGCAAGCGTACCGCGATGCCCCAGAAAATTGGTAAATTCCTGCAAACTCACATCCTGATTGCTGTTTTGAATAAAGGGAAAACGGTTAGCAATATGTTGCGTGTAAGTCGGCATCACATTGTTTTGCCATGCGGTTTGAATCTGTTCCCCCGCACTTTGCAAAATAAAATTCCAGCTTTGATTTGCGATGGTATTTAACCACGATTTGAGCGGTTCAGGATTATTTTCTGCTAATTGATGAATAGTTGTAATGGGATCGTCGCTTGAATTTTCCATACGGTGCACGGCTGCGTTAAAAGCATATTTGTTGATGTTATTTGAATTTAATATTTTTTGTAAATAAATATGCAATTGCTGAAGATCAATAAAAATTTCATATAATGAACTTTCTTTGATATCCGTGCTGCTGACTAAATTATCCAGCGCCTGCATTTTGGGGCTGGCGCTGATGATAGGATCAAACGCTGTGTTTTGCTTCACCGTTTGTAACAATTGCACCAGTGGAGAATTGTTATTGGTGAGATTTTGAATCATCTCATCAACCTGCAATAAATTTTTCGGAGAATACGGTTGGATATTTGCTAGCTGACTTTCCCAGATATCAACATATTTCGCGATATATTGATTGCGTAATTGCGAGACGAGAGAATCAGACGAAGGTTGGTTAATCGATGGAGTCATTTCGCCTAATACCCAATTACCTTTCAGTGCTTCTTCTGCGGCAATATTCATTTCGTCAGAAATTATTTTCTGGAAATTTTCAGCGATAAACATATTCGGGATTCTATTCGCCACTTGTTTGCTGACAAACACGGGCGGACTGCCGAAATTTGTACCTAAGCCAATTGAGCTATCCAGATTATTCATGTCCATATTTTTTAAAATAACAAAACCCAGTTCTGTGCTGGGCAAATTAATTAATTGTTTGCGAATGTCGCTAATGAGATTTTCGTCTAAATGAATCAATGAATGCGTGGATGATATCGCTGCAATATGACGGGTTAATTGCTGCAGCGCTTGATGATTGATGGGTGTCGAAGCTGTTTTTCTAAGCGTATCTGCAATAAAATTCGCTTGAAAATTTTCTGGATTAGCAAGCATAAGATACGCTTTTAATGCAGTGTAAACCGGAACAGGATTTTTATTTGAAGCGGTACGCAAATATTTTTCCAGACTATTTTTTATTTCTGGGACCAGGACTGTTTGCAGTGCTTTGCTATACATATCATTGGCAGTTTGCTCTGATTTGCTTGAATAGAAAGATAAAATATTTTCAAAGCGAGTGAATCGATGACTGGAGTTATTCGATGCCTGTTCTAATGCATCGAACAAAGGCAAAGCTTGGATTAAACGCGCATCATTGCGGCTGGCTTGTTGAATAATCATTTGATAACGGCTTAAATCATTTTGCAGCGAATAAGTTTTTTCAGCGCTCAGCTTAAAATCATGTCCTAATAATAAAACGGCAGTTACGATGATGCCAACTGATGATGCATACAAGGCACGCCGCTGCCAATTATAATCCGTTTGATTCGCAGCAAAAGGTTTGCTGGAAGAATACAGAAAACTTTGTAAAACCAGTTGTTTGATAAAGTAAGCGCGGCTAGGCATTACGGGTGCGCGCATGATTTGCAGCGCTTGATGCGTTAAATTTCCAGGAACAGTTTGAGTGAAAGTTCCTGGAGTTTCTAGAGATGTTTGCGCGGCACTCGTCAGATAAACTCCCTGCAAACATAAATCTGGCATGGCCAAACCTTTCAATAAAGTGATAAGCGCTTCTTTTAACCGCTCCAGATGCAATGGAAAATCTTTAATGTACGGACGTGTGTTGGGATTGCGTTCCTGATGCAAGCGCCAGAGCAACTGTTTGTTGATGCGCTTGATCAACACATTAAACCGCAGAGTCAATACATCGAGTAATTTTTCTTTGGGTTTTAAAACCGGCAGGGTCAAGCCCCAGGTTTGTGACAATTCATCGCTGCCGCTTTCGCCAAAAAAGTCAAGAAATCCCGGCAATAAATCACATTTTGTGATAACAAAATGAAAAGATAATTGTGATCCAAACTGATTTCTTAAATCGGTGATGCGCTTTTTTAAATCGTATAACAATAAAATTTTTTCTTGCTGGTTGGTTTTTTTTAAAATTTCTGGAAGATTTAATGCGACAATGACGCCGTTTAATTTTTCAAAAGCGGAAGTGTTTTTTACCAATCCTAATAAAGTTTTCCATAGAATACTATTGTCTGATTTTTCTTTACTAAAAAAATAAGCGCCGGGTACATCGATTAATACCAGATCGCGTGTGACCCACCAATCGCAAGCATCGGAGTGAGGAATGGCCGCCGCTTCTCCCTGTTTAAATTGTTTGGATAATATAAAATTGACATTCGAGTTCGCTAAAAATGTAGTTTTTCCTGCGTTGCAGGGGCCGATAAATAAATACCAGGGAAGATTGGCTAAACTGAATTTTATGTCTTGTTTATTGATAATAGTTTTTTTTAAAAAATTCAATGCACCTTGAAAGCGGCCTTGCAGGGTTTGTAGTTTTTTAGCAATTTCTGGTTTGGCAAGAAAAGGTTGATCTTTTTCAGGTTTGATATCCAGAAAAATAAGTTTTAATAACCATAACAAAAAAAGAGCGGTTATAATATAAAAACGTTTTTCAGGGTAAACGAAAGGCAGTTTATTTGCGATGGCGACTGAAGGCCCAAAAAACCAGATGCATAAAGATAGAGAAATCAGTAAGACTAATGGAATAGCCTGTTTTTTGTAAATATCAGGAATCGTGTGTTTCATATAGTAATGATTTTCCAATATGCAACAGTTCTTGATAGGCTTGATTGGAGATCGTATCCAGTAAAAAGCCTAGTCCAATAAATACAACTAGAATAATACACGCTGTTGTGATCATTGCAAAACCTATAGCAGGTTTTTTCTGCCGCTGCGTTTTTGATTTGCCTGATGCGGCAGGTTTGACGGGGAAAGGAGAGAGCGTTTTGCTGAAATCGCCATGATAAGCACGAATGCGTTTGTAGAGCGCATTGCAAATTTGTTCGAGTTCCGTGTTGCTGGATTCAGTCTGGCGATAACTTCCTTTAAATCCCAGACATAAGCATAAATACATAAATTCCATCAGTTCGATGTAGAGGCTGGGATCTTTAACGAGGCGCTCAAGAATAATAAAAAAACGTTCTTGCTGCGCGGAATCCTGATTGAAAGCCGCGAGCATACTGTAATTGTCCCATTGTCCTTCTGCGCCCCAGGCGGTATGAGTGATGATATCATCGAGGGTGGCGCAGAGTGCGTAACGGCTTACGAGAATATATTCCGAACTATAGCCGTGTGATTTGGCGATTTCCTGGAAGGCATTGATTTCAGTGATCAGTTCTTTATGCAGTTTGTTTAAATGGCGATAGGACCTGACTTGTTTCAACCGCCCAATAATGGAAAAGAGATAAGATGCCGAGTCAACTAAGGGGTTTACACCCGCTTTAGGATGATGAGAGATAAATTTGCCGCGCGTGACTAATTGATTGGCAGATTCCGAAGAGTTTGAAGAAACGAGGGTGATATCTTCTGGCGACTCGGGGCGCTTAAGCTCAGTGTCTGCTATTGAGGGTTCATCCCCGCTTATTTCTTCGATACCCGTCATCATTTCGGATAATGTTCCTTAGAGCTTGCTCGGAATTATTATATCCTCTAAGAAAAGCACTTGGAAGATGGTAAAAAAAATCCCGCCGAAGCGGGATCTCATTATTTTAAAAAATTAATTAATCTAACATACCATAGATTTTCAGTTTCTTACGTAACGTACCGCGGCTTAATCCCAGAAGAATGGCTGCGCGCGATTGATTACCTTTGGTATATTCCATTACGGCTTCAAGTAAAGGAACTTCTACTTCAGCCAGTACGAGTTCATATAAGTTATTAGGCGCTTGATCTTTCAATTGCGCAAAATAACTTTCAAGAGCTTGTCTTACGCTGTCATGCAGCGGTTGGTTTTTATGTGCAACAGTAAAAGGTGAAATGACCTTTTGAACGGAGTCTGTTGTCTCAATATTTGTGTTTGTGGCCATGGTGATCTCTCAATCAAATAATCCAATAAGTATGTTCTTCCCAAAAGGTGATTATACACTATTGATCGTAGTTCGATCAAATGAAATGGTGACAGTCACGCGGTTCTTATCCATAATTTAGGTTTACTAGGGCGTCATCTGTCACATACCTCCTTCCCCTTTCCCCTTCCTCCACAAAAAGCGTGTGGAGGAAGGGGGACGCTCCGATACAGGTGTGCTAAA
>DATIJV010000058.1:0-1894 GCA_035478255.1 Gammaproteobacteria bacterium | reverse complement strand
CAAAACGATTTGCTGGATTAATTTCTTTTTGACCATTTGAACTGGAACTAGTAGAGCTCGATGATGAACTGAATGAACTTAAAGCTGAAAGTGCCATAAAACCTTTTAATTATTTTGAATAATATAAATTATATAATAAATTGATTTTTTACGTATTAATTTAACAATAACTAAACAACTTGAAGAATCGGCTGTTCCAAGTGCCGATGGTCTTAAGAGGACTTCCACAGGACCCCCACGCCACAGTTCTCGCGACCGGAGCCGGAGTCGTAGTCGTAGACATTCAACCCGGCCGGGGCGGGGCCCCCAAGGGGGACAATAGCTCCAGCTGCAAAGCATCCGGACACCATGTGGTATTGATTTTGTCCAATATGAACTAATTCACGTGTACGACCATAAGTCACTTTGTCTTCCATTCCTCCCTTCTTGCCATCACTAAAGGGACGTCTACCTGTGACTACATGATGCGCAAATAAAGCGGTATTTTGCGATAGTGCATCAGGCTCTTTTTCGCATCCATAGTTTGTTTTGGCATTTAACTCTTCTAGATATTGAACTTGCCCTGACCAAGGTTTAGCTCGCGCAACCACTTCTTGTAAGCAGATAACTACATAGGAGCGTTTTACTCTTATCTTTCCATGCTGCTTTAATGCCTCAGCTTCTCTCCAATACTTGGCTGCATGGCCTTTTTTTGGATGCTGAGCAAGTACTCCGAAGGTTCTAAGATCAAAATCACGAGAAATATCTGAAGATGTAAATCTTTCTGGAATGACTACTGGAATCAAACAACTTTCACATACTTGTCTTGCTTTATCAGCTTGAATGCCATTCATTAGATCGATTGGATTTGGTCCATGATAGACTCTGTAAAAATGGGGAAAAGAAAGCGCTTCTCGTACTTCCTCTGTTTCTTCACCAATTTCAATACCAAAATAGTCTTTCCAACCATCACGATCCATTATATCCTCAACTACATAACCTGCAATGATCAGGGCTAGATTCATGACATTTAATGCGTTTTTTGTCCCATCGATAACCTTGGCTGCATATTCTCGCTGATGGCGTTTTAGAAACACATTTTTATCGCCAAAATGATTTGCCGGATCAATTTCTTTTTGAGCACTTGAACTGGAGCTGCTAGAGCTCGATGATGAACTGAATGAACTTAAAACTGAAAGTGCCATAAAACCTTTTAATTATTTTGAATAATATAAATTATATAATAAATAATACAATAAAATCAATTAATTTAACATCTAAATTATTAATTAACAATACCGCATTGGTGAGCATTTTTTTAAAACCGAACTGGCATTAATATTTATATTTGTAATATTTAAAAATATAAATGTACCAAATTGATACACTCATCAACTTTTCTACCAATGAAACAGCCTTTCTAAAGCCATGCATTGAAGAAGTGGCAGCTTTTTCAAAACAGATCATTGTGTCTGTATGCGACCATTTTTTCGATGGGATCGAAGAGAATAAGGAGCTGCTTAAGAAAATTTATGCCCAGTTTCCAAATTGCCAGTTTATCCAGTATGAATTTCAAACGAAAAAAAACCTTTATGGGTCGCATTCTGCGTGCTTTTGGCATAATTTGGGGAGACTGCTTGGATTTTATCATGTGGCAGCAGAGATTGATTATCTGCTTTTTTTAGATGTAGATGAAATTGTTGAGGCAAAAAAATTTGAGCACTGGCTAAAGGATTTTCCACTCGGTGACTTTGCTGCACTAAGGCTTGCTTGCTACTGGTACTTTAGAGAGGAAATCTACCAAGCCAATTATTGGGAAGATACTCCTCTTTTAGCGAAAAAAAAGGTGCTGAATCACGATATTTTGATGAATGCTTTAGAGCGCGCTGGGAGTTATTCTCAAATTTATGGCAAA
>DATIJV010000057.1:0-3944 GCA_035478255.1 Gammaproteobacteria bacterium | reverse complement strand
TCTACCCTTATCATTTGGGTGGATCCCGGACATTAACTCACTCTAAATTCGCGAAAAGCGCGAATTAAGAGTGAGTAAATTCCGGGATGACAACCAATGGGGCTGAGCTATTACATTTAACCTGAGTTAATTTACGCTTTACCTGTCAACTTCTTATATTTTTCCAACAACTGTTCCTGTGTTTCAACATGATTCGGATCCAAAGGAATACAATCCACCGGACAAACCGACACACACTGCGGTTCGGCAAAATGCCCTATACATTCCGTACATAAATCAGGATTAATTTCAAAAATCAATTCGCCTTGATAAATCGCCTGGTTCGGACAAACCGGCTCACAGACATCACAATTAATACACTCATCCGTAATCATTAACGCCATAAACTATACCTCTCTGCGAGAGGTATACTCTTTAAATTTACTGTTGAGTGCACGAGCCACCACATCCGGCACGAATTTATTGACGTCCCCGCCCATCTCTGCAATTTCTCTGACGAACCTCGATGATACATACGTAAAACTTTCTGACGGCATCAAAAATAAACTTTCAACTTTCGGATCCATTTTTCGATTCATTCCTGCCAACTGAAATTCATAATCAAAATCCGAAACCGCTCGCAAACCGCGTAAAATAATATTCGCTTGATGTTCTTTCATAAAATTCAATAACAAGGATTCAAAACCATAAATTTCGACATTTTTATGCTTCCCTAATGCCGCTTCTGCCAAAGAAACACGTTCTTCAATTGGAAAACAGGGACGCTTATTCGCGCTCACCGCTATTGCTACGATCACACGATCAAATATACGCGAAGCACGATCGACTAAATCCATATGACCAAATGTAATAGGATCAAACGTGCCCGGATAAACGACAATATTCATTCCCTAAAACCCCAGATTAAAAACACAAGTATATCTGATATACTGCTAAACACGCTATTTTCTTGGGCAATATTAATGAACACGGAACAAATTCGTTATATGCAGGCCATGGGAATTCAACCCTGGCATTTGAAAAATAAAGAAAATCATTTAGATGATTGGGAACCTCTAAAACAAGCCGTTATTCAGTGCACGGCATGTGGTTTGGATAAAACCCGCACGCAAACTGTATTCGGCGTCGGGAACCGTCATGCCAGATTGATGGTCATAGGCGAAGCGCCAGGGTTCCATGAAGATCAGCAAGGCGAGCCTTTTGTGGGGCGCGCGGGGCTTTTACTCAACGCGATGCTTGAGTCTGTGGGATTGAATCGCAGTACAGTTTATATCGCCAATATTTTAAAATGCCGGCCGCCAAATAATCGCGATCCTCTCCCTGAAGAAGTTGAACTGTGCACGCCTTTTTTAACTAAACAAATTGCCTTGATCAATCCCGTATTATTATTAGCTGTCGGACGCATCGCTGCGCAGTTTTTATTAAACACTAAAACTTCGCTGGGACAACTGCGCGGAAAAATTCATACTTATGGGCAATCCAAAACACCGCTGATTATCACGTATCATCCGGCTTATTTACTGCGAAATCCGAGCGATAAAAGGAAAGCTTTTCAAGATTTGCGGCAGGCGCAGAAACTTCTTGATGAATAGAAATGCTCAGATAATTATCCAGAAATTTTACAGTATTGTCTAAGCAAACGAAGTGTTTTTGCTTAGACAATACTGACGTTAATTAAATCCAATTGCCGCTTCAACGCGCCGCGATTTTTTTCAACTACAGCATACGCGTTTTCGCCGGTTTTTTTACGATAATCTGCATCTTCAAAAAATTTCAGCACACTCCTGGCCAATTCATTTGAATTTTCTACTTTCACCATTCCTTTCGCTTTCAGCAATCCATCCGTAATTTCCGCAAAATTAAACAGATAGGGCCCGGTGATAACCGGTTTATGCAAAGCAGCAGGTTCAATCACGTTATGCCCGCCCACCGCCACAAAACTTCCCGCCACAAATGCAACATCACAAGCGGAATACATCACCATCATTTCACCCATTGTGTCTCCCAGATAAATAGCAATATTTTCTGGGCATGGTTCTTGTTTGCTGCGCCGCGCGAGCATAAATCCTTTTTCAATTAACAAGGCAGCGACCTGATCAAATCTTTCAGGATGACGCGGCACAAGAATTAATAATGCTTGTGGAATTTTCTCGCGTATCAGTTGATGCGCTGCCAATATCATTTCATCTTCACCTGGATGCGTACTCGCTGCTATCCATATCATTCGATCTTCGCCCAGTAGTTTTCGTAAATTTTCACCTTTGATAATGGTTTCCGCTGGCAAATCCAAATCGAATTTCAAACTTCCTGTGACGTGCACGCGGTTTTTAGGCAGACCTAAAGCAATAAACCGCTCAGCATCAGTTTCACCTTGTGCTGATAAAGTCGTAATAGCAGAAAATATTTCATGCATCAACGGAATAATTTTTCGATATTTTTTAGCGGATTTTTCTGACAAACGTGCATTCGTCACTATAATAGGAATATTTCGTTTCTTGCACGCAGCAAACAAATTCGGCCACAATTCCGTTTCCATCACGATCAAAATTTTCGGCTTGATTTTTTTTAAAAATCGAGCATTCATATCGGGTAAATCATAAGGAATATATGAGTTATATACACTTTCGCCAAATACTTCTTTCACCCGTTTAGAGCCGGTTATTGTCATATTCGTGACAAGAATGGAAAATTCCGGGTATTTTTTTTTTAATGCTTTAATTAATGGGATAGCAGCAATCGTTTCGCCAAGTGATACAGCATGCACCCAAATACATGGATCTAGCTGTTTGGAATAAAAACCTAAACGTTCTGCGAAACGTTGCCGATATAAAGAATTATGACGTGAACGCCACAATAATCGCAAAAACACAAAAGGTAAAACAAGGTAAAATAAAAAGGTATAGAGGTAACGCAAAAGACTTTCCTTATAAAATATTTTCAGTCGAAGTATAATGATACTTAGCGTGGTTATAAAGCACTATACAGGAGAATATATCTTGCAACAGTATATAATTGCACCCTCATTACTTTCAGCAGATGTTGCACGTTTAGGTGAAGAAGCGGAAAATGTGCTCCGCGCAGGCGGTGATATGATCCATCTGGATGTCATGGATAACCACTATGTTCCGAACCTGACTTTTGGTCCTTTGGTTTGCGAGGCATTACGAAAATACGGAATTAAAGCCCCGATTGACGTGCATTTAATGACGCACCCAGTCGATAGATTAATTGTGGATTTCGCGAAAGCAGGAGCAACATATATTACTTTTCATCCAGAATGTTCTGAACATGTAGATCGAAGCCTGGATTTAATTCGTAAACATGATTGCAAAGCAGGTATTGCGCTGAACCCAGCCAGTACCTTGCACTGCCTGGAATATGTTTTGGATAAAGTCGATCTTGTTTTAATTATGTCAGTCAATCCCGGATTTGGAGGCCAGCAATTTATTCCCGGCACGCTAAAGAAATTAAAAAAAACACGTGCGCTTATTACAGAAACCGGCAAAGATATTCGTCTTGCAATTGATGGCGGGATCAAAACAGAAAATATTTTTGAAGCTGCGGAGGCAGGCGCTGATACTTTTATTGTGGGCTCTGCTATTTTTACCCAGCCAGATTACGCAAAAGTGATTGAAAAGATGCGTCAAGAACTACCTAAAAATGAGTAACATTAATTTTTGATAGTTCCTTCGCTTTTTTACCTCCTTCCCCTTTCCCCTTCCTCCACAAAAAGCATGTGGAGGAAGGGGGACGCTCCGATATAGATGTGCTAAATTAGAACGTCCCCCTTCCTCCACATGCTTTTTGTGGAGGAAGGGGATAGGGGAAGGAGGTAAAAAAGCGAAGGAACTATCAAAAATTAATCTAGCTCATCTTTTTGTATAACTTGATTTGTTTTCCTGTCGGTGTGAATAGCCAATCCCAATTATAGCTACCTAATGGAG
>DATIJV010000056.1:0-22433 GCA_035478255.1 Gammaproteobacteria bacterium | reverse complement strand
TTAGCTGGCATCCAGCGCCCTTAAAAACACTGGATGCCAGCTAAAAGCATGCTGGCATGACAGCGAGGAAATTTCCACCGAATACTTACCTTTCTTCTTATAAGTACATTGATTAATAATAATTTTATTGTCATACTGATTTACTGAAGAATGATGAAGCATTCTTATAAACAAATGCCCCATCCAAAATGCAACTCAAAACCTGAGAAACAACTATGACTGAACCAGACAGCGCGCCTGAAGAAAAAAAAACAAGAAACTCCAAAAAAGTACTTTTCTCTCCCGAGCGATCAAAAACGCTTGTACTGGGAAAAATACAATGCCGAAACATCTGGCGCCCCGCAATTGTTATACACAAATAATGCTCAGACAGAAGCAACATCTGTTGAGAGTTTTAGCGATGCTTTTTTTGTAAAAGCTGATTTGTGTCAGTATCTCAATGCGAGTGGAAAAATGCTTCAACTGGGCTCCTCTACGGGTAAATTCCTCAAAAAATTTAAAGATCGAGGATGGAATACAGCAGCTTACGATTTTAGTGAACAGGCTGTGAAACAACTGCAGAAAAAAGGAATCACAACAAGAAAAGTCGATCTCAATGAAACAAATGCGTCTGGAGCATTGGCATACGAAAATCTGCTAGCCGAAGATGTACGCTATCCGAGCAACATTGTCATGGTTCGTATTTTAGAATACCTTACTCGCTCTGCGCATGATTGTCTGATATTTCTCCTAATGGAAAAAGCAGCCCCTGGAACAATTTTTATCATCGCTGGACAAGTTTGTGGGAGCTCTGCTGAAGAAGCTAGAGAGGGATCAAAAACATCCGAGGTTGCTTCAAGACTTCATCCTAACTTCAGAACAACTTTTTTCGCCGCTCGTCAGGATATGCAAATCAGATTAGGCAAAAGCATTCTGACAGATCATATTCTGGTAGTAGAAAAAATACCTTCCTTGCGAAGTTAATATTCTCATAGCCTGTCCATGGATAATGTGGAAATGGGTGACCCTGTTTTTACTGCTAATCCTCAAAATTGATGAGCGCATTTTCCAAAACAAGTTGATTTGCATATTCTTTAAATTTTTCATTCGATATTTTAATTTTCATACTGCCATTTTCTTCATTAAGTAATTCTGAAGAATGGGCCCAAAAATGCTTAAATCCATAAGGTATGCCATTGGATTCAAGAAAAGAATTATTATCTATGATTTGAAAATGTAAATGCGGCTCGGATGAATTACCTGAATTTCCTAATTTGGCAATAATTTGATGTCGGGTAACGCGATCGCCTGTTTTTACTTTAAAAGAACCTGGAAAGATATGAGCATATCCTGCATATTTTCCATTACCTAAATCAAGAATAATATAATTCCCTGGAAGTGATTTTTCCGTAATATATGTATCTTCTAAATTAGTTTTAATACCAATACTAATCATATATTATACCATGCGCGGCCATAATTTGAGGTTTTTTGCGCCCAAAAGTGTTTGTCACTTTATCAAATTTTTTAAGGTAATACTATAAATGCATACAAATCGAGATAACGACACGAGAATCAGGCCTAACGATGCATTATTCTGGGCCCTGGAAAACAATGACGCTGTCACTGCAGCAGCGATTATGTCAAAAAAACCACATAAATATTCACACCTTATTACAGATCCAGATGAGCCAATTACTAATTCCTGTATGACAATAGTCATGATTGGTGCATATGGTTACAAAGATTTGGCGTTTGCCAAAGCCATTGTCGCAAATCGTCGCGAAGATGCAAATCAAAGTGGACGTTACGAAGTGGGCTTGCATCACGCAGTTCGAAATTGTGACGTTGAATTCATAGAGCTTCTCTTGAAACAAGGCGCAGGAACGTCATGGCACCATCGAGATTATGGCACGACCCCTTTACACGAAGCTATTGCCAGCGATGCTGATGATAAAACTAAAACAAAAATGATTGATTTACTACTATTATACGGAGCAGAACTTAATTCTCCAAAAAAAGAAAAAAATTGTGACTTTAAATTATCTCAAAAATATTGGCCGTGGTTATTATACGTAATTGAAAAAACAAATCACGGTAATTATAACCACACAAGGTATGGATATGTATTATTTAAAGCTGTTTCAAATGGCAATTTGGTTGGCAATTTGGGTGATGAAACTACTAGAAAAGCCTGTTTAACTATTGTAGCAAGACTGTTGCAGGCTAATGTTGATAAAGATTGGCAAGAACCTTACACCGGCAATAGCTGTCTGCATGTGGCTGTTAACGGTAGAAATGCAGAGATGATGGGCTTACTTCTTTCCTTTAATTGCGATCCTGCTCTACGAAATAAAATAGGTAGAACACCTTTGACAGATGCTGTTTATACAGACATGCGTTGGAACCGAACGGGAATGAGAGAAGGCATTGCTGCAGGATGGAAAAATCATTTAAAAAGAGAAAATATAAAATTAAGAGATTCACTCACTGCCATTGCTCAATCGAACTGTAAATCAGGTTTTTTTAAATCACTATCTGAAGAAATATTTGAAGATCGCATCCTCCCATATTTACAACCCGGAGTTGAAGAATCTACGACTCTCACTTCCACAACTCAGCATGTTGATGCTATCACAAAACCATTTATACAAATAAAAAATTCTGCGAGAAATTTCTTAAAAGAATATAAATCATTCCATGTTGGTCTCAGCTCTTCTACATCAAAAAATCTCGCGAATGACTTGCAGCATATTTTAGATCATGAAAAAATTCGCCCGGCTCACCACATTCAAGCAAGACTCAATAGATTTTTTAGAGAAAATACTGATACACGCGCCGCCACACTTCTGACAAAACACGGACTGGATAAAACTATTCTGCCAAAAAGCACTGAAGTAGAAAGCAAAACTGATTTTTCCATGCAGAAAAAATAACTTCACTGAAATCAAGAATCAAGGGAGTCAAGTACTAACATATAACATGTAATGAGCAAGAATTATAAATGCAATGAAACGTAGTTTAAATGATTATCTAATGAGATATGTTGGATGTTAGTACTTGACACCAAAAACTTTACCTTTTTTTAGTTTAAGTCTGTTTGTCAGGCCTGACCCAGTTTTACTATTTGACCCCAGTTTTACCAGTTTTACCTGCCTTAAAAAAATCAATGAATTACACAACGCCATGGTGGATTAAAAACAACCTGTCTGATGCAAAATTAAACTTAATTTATAGTCTATAATATAATCATTACTATAAGTAATGAGCATAAAATGCCAAAAATACATAGCCTTGACAGTTATGCAAAAGGGAACCCTCCCTTTTCAGATGAGAAGAAAAGTGAGGCGACACAAGTTACCTTTCCCGATTTGCATGGCAATGCGTTAGCCGCACTGTACCGCTTAGAAGCGGAAGGGATCCTGGAATTAACTTCAGATCAACGTCAGCGGCTAGCTGCGATTTATTTTGAAAGTGAAAACACAACACCTGACGCACTCACGGAATTTGAAAAAATACTAGACAATGTAATAGTACATCCAGATCGGTATAAGTGTGTTCGCTTTATTGGTGATGTCTTAGGTGACAGAGGTAAGAATGACATTCTAACCTTGTTGGTATTGAAAAAACTGAAAGATAGCAAAGTCAATACGACCATTGTGTTTTCTAATCATGATTTAGAAATTATTACATGGCGGCTATCGAAACAAGTTACAGATCCAAATTGCAAGAGTTTATTAGCAGCACCTACTGTAGCGCAACGGAAGTCCCAGCGTCGTTCATTAGATAATTTAATTACATTTATAGAAAAAGAGGCGAACCAGGAATTCTACCCATCGATTTATCACTTAATTGATGAAGTATATAAACCGATGCTTAAAATCATCGACTATACGGTTAAAGATAGAGAGACATGCCCTCTTATCACACTCTACACACATGCCCCCGCAGGTCTTGAATTACTTGAATCCTTAGCGAGGCGATATCATATATCCTATTATCCTACAACACCGGAAAAATTAATTGACATCATAGATCAGATCAACGCCAATTTTGCGCATGAAGTCCTCCATGAACCCGATAAATTTGCCGATGAATTGGCAAGGGAATTGAAAGATTTTCGTGGTACGCCAGAAGACGCTTCTATTGATCCCCGTCAAAATCCTTTTGTGTATGCTGCCTGGAATAGAAGTGAAAAATATCTAAGAAGTTCATTGAATCCTCTTTATGAAATAGAAAATATTCATGGTCATATGGGATATAATGACAGTCCATGGGAAAAAATAACTCATAAGAGAGTCAATTTCAAGAATCTTGATTATAAAAATGATCTTGGACGTTCCAGCCCAGATGAAGATAAGACTTATCCCTTCGGGTCTGACTCGGATCATCTGAGACACCACTGGGATGGATATCCGCCTGTACCGACTCTCCGAAATTTTACAAGTAGCAGTAGATTTTTTTCTCCACCCAATCAATCTTTTTCAGAAATTAAAAAATCTTTATTAGCCCCTTATCTGGAAGATCCGCAATTCAAAAAGAAAGTGACAGAGGAAATCAAGAACATTAGCATGAACGAAGCGAGAAACCTCAGTTCCGCCTATGCCCTGGTAACAGGCAGATTAATGACTTTTGAAGAAGCCCGTAAATTGACTCCGGCTCAAAAAGGCGCTATTGATTCTGTTCTGAATACGAAACATGATGAACCTTTTATTCCAGGAGGACTTCCTGCTACAACTGAAAAGATATTGCAAATAAAGGAAAATCTGAAAATAGTAGAAGATCTGCAAGCAAAACAAAAACCTTCTAATCGAAAATAAGGAATTCAACATATGAAATTACGCAATTTCATGCTTTTTTTATTTATTTTGTTCCCTTTGCATTGTTATGCGAGTGATGATACATACCCTCTTCCAGTCTCCACGAAAGACATTACCTTTTATCCAAAAACATTTCAGACATCTGATGGCTTGACGTTACACGGACATTTAGCCGTTCCTGCAGGACAGAAAGCTCCGATCAATGGTTTCCCCACAGTGATTATTTTTGTTGCCAGTGGACACGTAGATCGATATGAAAATTTTCCCGAAACAATAACTGCAACTCATCAACCCACTCTATTTTTTCAAGAAATTGAAAAGTCTTTAGTGAATAACGGAATAGCAGTTTTTTTATATGACAAAAGAGGAGTAGTTCCACTCGATAATTCTTTTTTAACGAGCAAAATAACTCATGAGTATGAAACAGCAGATGCTAATAATCTCGCAAATGATGCTTTGAAAGCATTTGATTATGTCTCTAATTTGAAACAGGCTGACGGAAGCAAGCTTGTCGATAACACTAAAATATCTCTTTTAGGACATAGTGAAGGAACAATTTTAGCATTAACAGTTGCAAACAAAAGACCATCCGTCAAATCTCTATTTTTGCTTGGCATGATGACGCGATCGATGAAAGATAGCATACAATTTCAATTTGTCGGCGGAAAACTCCGTAACTTTAATTTATATGATACTCATCAAGATGGAATGGTCACTAAACAAGAATATAATTATTTTGCCAGTCAAGCAGATGAATACGATAAAAAATTTCCTAACCAGGCGAGCAGTCAATTTTTGCAGACAAATGGAGACTGGGATGATTTTTACAAAACTTATACACAATTGAATAACGTTAATAAAATTTCTATCCAGGAATTTAACTATACCAATGAACAGATTTTTAAAAATCTAAATCACATAATGAACGATCGCTCTCAACCATGGCCGCTTAACGAACCCAGAGATTGGTTTATACAATATTTTAAAATGGATGCTTTCCTCAAACATGAACTGCCGCTTTGTAGTAAAATGCATGTTTTTCAAGGTGAAGTCGATCCCCAAACATTATTTGAAGATGCTTTAGAAATAAGAAATACCTGTCTAACCAATCAAACACCGCTCGCTTCATTTAAAAGCTATCCTGGCTTAACGCATGGATTTTCTCATTACACAGGTTATAAGGGATGGCGATATACTATTGGGCCAATCGATCCACAGGTTGTCAGTGATGTAACGGATGAAATAGTAAAAAATTTGAAGTAGGCCATCAAACAAACACTCCGAGAAGCTGATTCGGGTTAGCTATCTGAAGTTTTTTAAGTTATTCTTTTAGGAAATTATCATGGACAAAACAGATGAATTTAAAAAGTCAGATTATGTCATCATCAGAAACCTGATTGATGCAAATGAAGCCTCTAATCTATATGACTACACATTAAAAAATATTAAAAATGGCAATCTCAAAGATGATCAAGTACCCCAAACACCCTCTTTTTACCAAGATAAAAAAATGGTGGTTCTGCATAAAAAACTTTTACCTCAAGTAGAATATTTACTTAAAAAAACTTTACTGCCTACATTCTGTTATTACAGAACATATCGAACCGGTGCAATATTACGGGCCCATAAAGACAGAAAAGCGTGCGAGATATCAATCAGTCTTAATTTAGGACAACAGGGTGACTTATGGGACCTTTGGCTGCTAGACCATAATGAAAATGCAATTAATATTACTCTCGCTCCCGGAGATGCCTTACTTTATCGAGGTTGCAAGTTGACACATTGGAGAGGAAAGTTAGTCAATGCTGATTTCGTTTCTCAAGTATTTTTTTTCTTTATTGACCCCAAGGGCTGGGGACGATTGTGGGTCACTACAGAATTAATCAAAAAATTCTTCAAACGGTGCAGAAGTTTATTTGGGGTTGTTTCTTATTAATATACCTCTCACTAATCATTTTTAGGTATTATTAACATCCCATTGACCTGGCCATCTTGCTTGCCAAAAACACTTACATAAAAAAGGTTATGCGCGTGTTTTTGGCAAGCAATCTGACCGGTCACTGGGCGTTAATAATACCTAAAAATGATTAGTGAGAGGTATATATAGGCAAAAAAATCAATTTCAATCTCTGTCTAATCAAAAATCTATGTTAAAATCTGCATAATTTCAAAAATTAAGTAACATTATATGCAAAATCTGCAACATCCCGCACTCAAGCTGGTAAATTTTACTTTTGAAGAATTGTTTCACAGTAAAGGATTGCATCGTCTGGATCAACAGTTTTTAAATTCACTGGATGATGATTTACGGGCTCGTTTACTGGCTTACCGTACAGAAACTGTAACACTCACACCTCTTGAAATCAGCGAACTTTTAATTGAATGCGCAAAACCGTTAGAAGATTTTATCATTAAATTTTTTGACATTGAAGAAGCAGCTCTGCTCATTCAAGCCCAAACACTTTCCCATGACCCTGTTTCCGCATTTAAAAAATATTTTGTGTTACGCCGCGCCAAAAAAAATATTCAGAAATGCGATTCATTGCCTTCATTTTCTAAACTGGATATATGGTTAAACCTTGAATTAAAAAAATTTCCCTTGCAAACACAGGATAAAGAATTGGCTGTTGCCCTGCTCAGCAATCAATACATCGCCAATCCTGAACTTTTTTCTGAAGAAATCAATCAATTAACTAACTGGTGTGTACGTGCTTTAACTTCGCCTGAAGGACAAGCGCAAATTTCAAGTTGGGTGAGTTTTAAAATTCCCAAACGAATGGATTATGATCATCTCGTAGAATGCGCGGAGCTTACAGAAGATACATTGCAAAGAACCATTGGACCTGAATCCAGATTGCGTTTGCGCGATGGGTTCCAATTAACAGACCCTCGCATGAACGCACGCGAAATCCAGGATGAAATCAATTATTGTATTTATTGCCACGATCATGACGGAGATTTTTGCAGCAAAGGATTTCCGGTTAAAAAAAATCATCCTGAACTTGGGTTCAAAAAAAATCCGCTTGATCTCACGCTGACAGGCTGTCCTTTAGAAGAAAAAATTTCAGAAATGAATTTTTTAAAACGCGAGGGTTATACACTGGCCGCTTTAGCGATGGTGATGGTAGACAATCCCATGTGTCCTGCGACAGGCCATCGCATTTGTAATGACTGCATGAAATCCTGCATTTATCAAAAACAAGAACCTGTCAATATTCCGCAAATTGAAACACGTGTTTTAACTGATGTTTTATCATTGCCCTGGGGTGTGGAAATTTATGATTTGCTCACGCGTTGGAATCCCTTGCGGCAAAAACAATGGGTAATGAAACCTTATAACAACCTTAAAGTTTTGATCGCTGGAATGGGGCCGGCAGGATTTACTTTAGCTCATCATTTGCTGTTGGAAGGATTTGCTGTTGTGGGATTTGATGGCTTAAAAATAGAACCTTTGCCTGAAAAATATTTACGTGAACCCATTTATCAATATGATGAATTAACTGAGTCACTGGATGAACGTTTGATGGCAGGATTCGGCGGTGTTGCAGAATACGGCATCACTGTTCGCTGGGACAAAAATTTTCTGAAATTAATTTATCTCAGTTTGCTCAGGAAACCTTATTTTCAAGTATTTGGCAGCACCCGTTTTGGCGGAACAATCCTTGTTGATGATGCATGGAAAATGGGATTTGATCATTTTGTAATTGCGGTCGGTGCAGGCTTGCCTAAAGCGCTTAATATTCCTGGCAGTCTTTTGCCCGGTATGCGGCAGGCGAATGATTTTCTCATGGCGCTGCAATTAGGCAATGCAGCGAAAAAAAATAGTTTAAGCAATTTGCAAGTCAGATTGCCTGCTGTTGTCATTGGCGGCGGTTTAACCGGTGTTGATACAGCCACTGAAGTGCAAGCTTATTACATTACACAAGTAGAAAAAACATTGCTGCGTTATGAAAAATTAGTTAAGAGATACGGTGAAGATTTTATTTTAAATCAACTTGATATTTCGTCGAAAGAGATTCTTGATGAATTTCTCGCGCATGGAAAAGCCGTTCAAAAAGAACGTGAACGTGCGGAACTTCATCAGGAAAAACCCAATTTTATTAAATTAATTCGTCAATGGGGCGGTGTAACAATTGTGTATCGCCGCACAATGCAGGAATCTCCTGCGTATATTAATAATCATGAAGAATTACAAAAAGCTTTTGAAGAAGGAATTTATTATCTTGAAGCTCTGGAACCTGCAGCCGTTGATATGGATCAATTTGGCATGGCTGAAACGCTAATCTGTCATCATCGCTTGAAAAATCAGGCAGATCAGTGGGAAACGACAACTGAAGAAATCCGTATTCCTGCGCGCGCGATTTTTGTTGCAGCAGGCACGCAACCCAATACCGCATACGAATTTGAGCATCGTGGAACCTTTAATCGTGTTGGTTTACAATATCAACATTATGAAGATATCGATAATGAATTATCTCTGGCACATGGCGTTCAACATTGTAAAGTTCCGCAATTTGGCCCTTTTACTTCCTATCATAAACAAGATCGTCGTGTGAGTTTGATTGGCGATACACATCCTGTTTTTCACGGAAATGTGGTGAAAGCAATTGCTTCAGGTATGCGAACTTATCCTAAAATTTTAAATATTCTGAGTGATAAATTAAATCAGGCAGGCGATGAAAATGAATATCAATTATTTTCTCAAAAAATCGCGCATTTATTTACGGCTGAAGTGAAATGTATTGAGCGCGTCGCCGACAATATTCTGGAATTAACTATTCAAGCTCCGCTTGCTGCAGATCATTATCAACCCGGACAATTTTTTCGATTACAAAATTATGAAACATTTGCGAAAAAAATTGATGATACCATTTTGCAGATGGAACCGCTTGCGCTCGTAGCATCAGGTTGTGATCGTAAAGCTGGCACTTTGAAATTTATTGTGATTGAAAAAGGTGTGAGCTCAAAATTATGTTCTTTTTTACGTGCGGGAGAATTGGTTTCATTAATGGGGCCGACTGGTATTCGCGCAAAAATCTCGAATGAACATGAAACTGTATTAATTATCGGTAATCAAATGAGCTTACCTTTATTATTTTCTTATGGATCGGCGCTGCGTCAAGCGGGTAATCACGTCATTTATTTAGGAATATTTAAAGATAAGGAAGTTTATTGTAAAAAATCGATTGAAAAAATAGCTGATGTTTCGCTTTGGGCGAACGAATCCGATCATTGTGTGGATATTTTATTGGAATATGCGATGAAAAATCCGTCGATTCCGCTTTCAGATGTTGATCGAATTTATTTGATTGCGGATACTTGCGTACTGAAAGAATTTCAAGAAGCGCGCGAAATCCGATTAAAAGAAATTTTAATAAAAAACCCTCCTGTTTATGCGTCAGTGTACAGTACTATGCAATGTATGTTGAAAGGTGTGTGCGCTCAGTGTTTGCAATGGCAAATTGATCCGAAAACAGGAAAACGGACGAAAACGGTTTTTGCATGTTCGTGGCCGGAACAGCCGTTAGAAATGATTGATTTGGGGAATATTGATGAGCGGCAGGTGCAGAATCGGTTGCAGGAATTGCTAAGCAATATGTGGTTAGAGTATACCTCTCACTAGTGAGAGGTATATGTGTTCTCTACGTAAATTTTACGTGGAAAATACGTAAATTTGTAGTATACTGGCAATGAAAGGAGATAATTTATGTCAAATCTTACATTAAATCTGGATAAAAAAGCTGAAAAATCAATTAATGATCTGCGAGAGCATTATGGAGCGACCTCTAAAGCCGAAATAATACGAAAAGCATTAGCACTATTGCAAGTCGCAGCTGAGATTGATGCAAATAAAGGCGAGCTTCTTGCGCGAAAAAATAATAAAGAAACAAAAATTATTGTACGGTAGACCCAATGGATAATAAAGCTGATTTTTATCAGGCTAAAGAGCTTGTGATCAATGCTACTGAAGAAAATAATGTAGGTTCCATAACCGAATTAGATAAATTGCTCGCGGCCAAGCAAATCTTATGTGGAATTGCTTTTATTTATATTTTTACTGTTTTTGCGTTTTTGATATATCCAGCAAGTGGCGGTGTGTTGCTTGAAATCTGCAAAACTGTGCTGCCGCCATTAGCAACCCTTATAATTGCATTTTATTTTAAAGATAAGGCTTCTTAGAAATGTAAATTATTGTTTAAATACCAACGTCAAACCATCTCCAATCGGCAGCATACTGATGCTCACTCGCTCATCAACCAATAATATTTCATTCAATTCACAAATCGCCCGAACATTTGCATCGCTCATATCAGGATCAGCCACTTCCCCGCCATACAAAACATTATCAATCGCGATCAACCCGCCTGATTTTATGAGAATAAGTGCTTTTTCATAATAATCCAGATAACTTTTCTTATCCGCATCGATAAATGCAAAATCAAAAGTCCCAGCCTCCCCTTCATCAATTAACGCCTGAAGGGTTTCAAGTGCAGGCGCAAGACGCAAATCAATCTTATCTGCCACACCGGCCATTTCCCAAAAGCGTTTGGCTATTTTAGTCCACTCCACATTAATATCACATCCAATCACTTTACCATCCGGCGGCAGCGCCTCTGCCACGCACAAAGCGCTATAACCCGTAAAAACTCCAATATCCAGCGTTTTTTTCGCTTTCATCAGTTGAATCAGGAGAGCCATAAACTGCCCCTGCTCTGGCGAAATTTGCATGTTTCCCATGCTCATTTTATGCGTTTGTTCGCGAAGTTTCCGCAATATTTCTGTATCACGAAAAGCATGCTTTTGATAATACGCATATATTAATGGGGTAAAATTCAAAGTATTGGCTGACATTTCCTCAATCTCCACGATATAATTAACCATTTTACACAACTGGAGCCTCTCATGAGTACTGGCATTATTATTTTGGTCCTTCTGCTCGTTATCGGCGGATTTATCATTTTTACCTACAACCAGCTCATCGCCTTAATCGAAGCTGTACGTAACAATCAAAAACAGATTGATATTCAGCTGGATCGACGCTTTAAAGTATTTGAATCACTGATCAATGTAGTGAAAAAATACATGGATTATGAACAAACCACCTTAAAAGACGTCGTTGCACTGCGCAGCCAGGCCGAACAGGCAAAAGCAGCGGGCGATGAAAAAACACGCATCGCATCTGAAAATAAAATTTCAGAAATCGCTTCAAACTTAAATCTAGTCTTTGAACAATATCCTGATTTAAAAGCAAACCAGAATTGCATGCAGCTGCAAGAAGAAATCGTCAGCACAGAAAATAAATTAGCTTATGCCAAACAATCTTTCAATGACAGCATTGAAAATTACAATGCTACGAAAAAATCTTTTTTTACTTCTATGATTGTCAACATGTTTAAAGGCAAATTGGATTTTGATTTTCCTTACTGGCAATTAGGTGAAGCAAAAGTCGCAGAACAAGAAAATTACACAGTAAAATTATAATGACTCAACCTATTGATCAATTTTCTCAAACCACCGCAGATTGGCGCGGCGTAATTCGCAGCAATAATCGTAAAACTTTTTTTGTGATTACTATTTTTATTTTAATTTATGCAGCAATCGGTTTATTAGTCGATATGTATATTTACACAGGGCATTTTCCACAAGCCTCCTTTGGCGAAATTTTTCAAGCACTCATCACTTTTCAAATTTTTCCCCTTGTCACACTGATCATGGCAGGTGTGGCCGCTTTGTGCTTATTTATTACTCTCTGTTTTCATAATCGTTTAATGCTCTTAGGCACTGAATACAGAGAAATTACGCCAACGACTGCACAAAACCCTGAAGAACAAAAATTATATAATGTCGTGGAAGAAATGAAAATTGCAGCGGGATTAAATTATATGCCGCGCGTGTTTCTGATTGAAGCAGATTACATGAATGCGTTTGCAAGCGGTTTTAGTGAAAAATCTGCGATGCTTGCCATTACACGCGGACTCATGCAAAAACTCAATCGCGATGAATTGCAAGCAGTGATGGCACATGAATTAAGTCATATTCGTCATATGGACATTAAACTGACGCTTGTCGCATCCATACTGGCGAATTTAACAGTCATGGTTCTTGATATGTTTTTTTATAATGTCATTTTTTCGCGGCGCCGCTCGGATGAAAATCGTTCGGGTAATGCTTTGCTCACTGTCATTATTATCTTACGCTATCTTTTACCGATTATTAATATTTTATTATTGCTTTATCTCAGCCGTTCGCGTGAATACATGGCAGATGCAGGATGCGTACAATTGACGCGCGACAATCAGGCATTGGCTTCTGCTTTATTAAAAATTAATAACGATCATCAGGAAAATCAGTCAGCCTATAACGCGGCTTATCAGGAAACGCCGCATGAAAATGTACGGCGTGAAGCTTATATTTTTGATCCGGTCCAAGCCGGGATTGAAAGTACAGGTGGATTGACGGATATATTTTCAACACATCCTAATTTGAAAGATCGCTTGGCGGCGTTAGGTTTTAAATATGGAGAAAAATAAGATCGGCGTTTTGTTAATAAACATTGGCACGCCGGACCACCCTACCTTACCTGCCGTACGTCGTTATCTCAAAGAATTTTTATCAGATCGGCGTGTAGTGGAAATGCCGCGTGCCGTCTGGCTGCCAATTTTGTATGGATTTATTCTTCCTTTTCGCGCAAAAAAATCAGCGCGATTTTATCAAAAAATCTGGACAGAAAATGGGTCGCCTCTGTTGTGTCATTCGCAGCAGTTACGTATCGCATTAGAAAAAAAATTAGAAATTTCTGTTGAATTGGGAATGCGTTATGGTAAGCCTTCCATACAAAATGCACTAGAAAATTTAAAGAAAAAAAATATCGGGAAAATTTTGATTTTACCTTTGTATCCGCAATATTCTGCCGCGACGACTGCCTCTACTTTTGACCATGTCGCGCGTGTATTAAAAACCTGGCGTGTTATTCCAGAAATTCGCATGATTTGGGATTATGCAGATGATCCGCTTTATATTAATGCGCTTGCTGAATCGATTCGAGAGCAGCAAAGAGACCATAAAGCAGAACGGATAGTTTTTTCATTTCATGGTATTCCTGAAAGTTTTATTCAAAAAGGCGATCCCTATCAAAAACGTTGTGAACTGACTGTCTCTTTGCTGGCAGAAAAATTGGGATTGAACATGAATGAATATTTGATGGCTTTTCAATCGCGATTGGGGCGGGCAAAATGGTTACGGCCGTATACGGATAAAACATTGCAAAAGCTGCCTAAAGAAAAAATTAAAGATATACAAATTATTTGTCCTGGATTTACAGTAGATTGTTTGGAAACATTGGAAGAAATTGCAATTCGAGGCAAGCAGCAGTTTTTAAATCGGGGCGGAGAACGGTTTCAATATATTGAAGCGTTGAATAATCGGGAAGATCATGTTGATATGCTGGAAGGATTAGTTCAAAAAAATGTGATGGGATGGTGATTTTTTTTCTGCAGTGTAACATTAATTTTTGATAGTTCATTTGATTTTTTACCTCCTTCCCCTTTCCCCTTCCTCCACAAAACGCATGTGGAGGAAGGGGGACGCTCCGATATAGATGTGCTAAATTAGAACGTCCCCCTTCCTCCAAGTGTTTTTCTTGGAGGAAGGGGAAAGGGGAAGGAGGTTACAGTTAGAGATTTTGAACAGGCTCTTAAGGAAAACACTGTGCGTTCATGGATGATAAAAAGCTTATTACTATTACTGATTCCAATACCTGTCATTGCTTCATCCTACCCTCACTGGGGCGGCTCTCTTTCCATACCGATTATTACCAAAGACCCCAAATATTTATACGGTTACCGCGCCGCTCTCTGGTACCAACCTGAATCTTTACTCTGGGAGCGGACCCGTATTTATTTTGATGCATCTTTCGGGCGTTGGTGGGTCACCAACTCGCGTCACAACAAAAGTCTGAATATTTACTCTGCCTCTCCTACTTTACGTTATTACTTTACCAATCGATCTCCCTCGCTTTTCTTTAATTTGAGCATAGGCTTGGCCTATCTGACCCGCACGCGAATTGCCTATCGAAATTTAGGGATGCATTTTGCTTTTCAAGACCAAGTGGGGATTGGGATTTCATTTGGCAAAAAAAAACAATTTTCCGTGAGCCTAAGTTCTATGCATTATTCAAATGGCTCTTTATGCAATAAAAATGGAGGAATTACTATTCCAGTCATGATGAATGCTGAATATGGCTTTGCTTAATAAAACTCGATAGAATTCGATAGAATTCGATAGAATTCGGCTCAAAGAGAACAATTATGCCAAAACGTGTTGCGATTAAAAATCATACCCAGGAAATACAGCTGATTAACCAGCGCTGTATTACTGTGTTTATCATCATGATTATTTTAGTCATTTCTCTCATCGCGCGCCTGGCTTACCTTCAACTGGCTAACCACGATCATTTTACAACCCTTTCTCAAAAAAACTGGCTGGACTTGATACCGCTTGAACCGACTCGAGGCTTGATCTATGACCGAAATGGGATTTTATTAGCAGAAAACATTCCTGTTTATAGCTTAGACCTCTTACCCTATAAAATTACCAATATGCCAAAAATCTTAGCGGATATCGCTAAAATTATACCGCTCTCCGATGATGACATTGCCCAATTTCATCGAGAATTAAAACAGCATCGGCGATTTGACGAAGTGACTTTGAAACTTCGACTATCAGAAGATGAAGTCGCCCGTTTCTCTGAAAATCAATATCGCTTTCCTGGCGTGCAAGTAAAAGCGCACCTTATTCGACATTATCCTTTCGTCAATAGTTTAAGCCATGTTTTAGGATATGTGGGACGAATTAATATCGATGAACTGCAAGAAATTGATGCAACCAATTATAGTGCGAGCAATTACATCGGAAAATTAGGTGTTGAAAAATATTATGAAGATGAACTGCATGGCACTGTGGGGTATGAGCAAGCTGAAACCGATGCCAGCGGTCAGGCATTACGCGTGTTAAACCAAATCAAACCCCTCCCGGGAAAAAATTTATATTTAACCATTGATAGTAAATTACAGACTGCAGTTGAAGAAGCTTTATCCGGTCATCGCGGTGCAGTGGTCGCTATTCAACCTGCGACTGGTCAAGTGCTTGCCCTTGTGAGTGAGCCTTCTTATGATCCCAACCTTTTTGTCGAAGGAATTAATAGCAAAACGTTCCAGGCTTTACAACAATCTCCTGATCGTCCGCTTTATAATAGGGCCTTACGAGGACTTTATCCTTATGGTTCAACCATCAAGCCTTTTATCGCTTTGGGAGGATTAGATACAGGTGTCGCCTCACCTGAAGCCACCATTTTCGATCCTGGCTGGTATAAATTACCCACTAGCAGCCGTATTTTTCATGATCACAAACGAGGCGGACATGGTGTAATCAATTTAACACGGGCGATCATCAGTTCCTGTGATACTTATTTTTTTGATCTCGCACATAAAATGGGTATTCAACGCCTGGACAATTCCCTGAAAAAATTCGGCTTTGGGCAGCTAACCGGAATTGATCTTGAAGAAGAATTACCCGGAGTCCTTGCCTCGCCTGCGTGGAAACGCAAAGTGAAAGGTATTTCATGGTATGAAGGTGATACACTCAATTCCGGGATTGGTCAGGGTTTTATGCAAGTTACTGCCTTGCAGCTTGCTACAGGCGTCAGCATTATTGCAAATCACGGTAAACGATTTACGCCGCATGTGTTACTGGCTGAACAGGAACCTGGCAAACCGCTGGAAATGCAAGGACCTACCCAGCAAGAACCTGTTGAACTTCAAGACCCCAGCTATTGGAATATTGTGATTCATGCCATGCAAAGCGTAATTACTTCGCCAGTCGGGACAGGAATACATTTCGGCAAAATTGGCCCTTATTCTGTCGCAGCGAAAACAGGAACTGCTCAAGTGCATTCCATTAAAAATTATAATTTAAACTTAAGCGAAGATCACGAAGAACAAAGCAAATTACCTGAACGATTGCGTGATAACACGCTTTTTATTGCGTTCGCGCCGGTAGAAAATCCTAAAATTGCCATTGCCGTTATTGTCGAGAATTACGCAGCAGCAAGTCAGGTCGCACGAAAAATTTTAGATTATTATTTAATCGGGCCACCGCTTGTTTTGCGGCTTAATACAATGAAAGCTCAAGGGAGTCCTGTCAATGTCATTCACTAGCGTCATTAAAAATCGCTTAACCAAACCTGAAGGCGGCGGCACAGGATATCGTACCTTTTGGCAATATATTCATATCGACGTGCCTTTATTATTTGGGATTTTATTACTGGTTGCGATGGGTTTAACGATTTTATACAGCGCCAGCAGTCAAAATATGGAATTGCTGGAACAGCAAGCCTTGCATATTGGACTCGGATTCATCGTGATGTTTTTGTTTGCGCAAATTAATCCTCTCACTTATCAGCGCTGGGCATTGTGGCTTTATTTGATCGGTATTTTTTTGTTAGTAATCGTTCTCGCCAGCGGGCACATCGGCAAAGGCGCAGAGCGATGGTTAAATTTGGGCGTAATACGTTTTCAACCCTCAGAAATTATGAAACTGGCTTTGCCTATGTTTCTTGCTTGGCATTACCATCGCATTCATTTACCGCTTTCGACTTCTGCGATTCTTTTTTCCGCGATTATTATTTTTATTCCAGTTTTACTGACAGCCAAACAGCCGGATTTAAGCACGGCACTTCTGCTCGTGATTGCAGGAGGAACTGTTTTATTACTCGCAGGTTTAAGCTGGTATCTGATTGGCGCATTGATTGGTCTGGGAGCTTTGTGCGTTCCTTTCGTGTGGTATCTTTTACATGATTATCAACGTCAGCGCGTGCTAACATTTTTGAATCCAGAACGTGACCCTTTAGGTTCAGGCTATCACATTATCCAATCGAAAATTGCGATTGGTTCTGGAGGATTATTTGGAAAAGGCTGGCTCAATGGCACCCAATCCCATTTGCATTTTTTGCCTGAGCATGCAACAGATTTTATTTTTGCCGTTTGCGGTGAAGAATTTGGTTTCATGGGAAATTTAATTTTGATCCTGATTTTTATGGCAATTATTGGTCGTGGTCTTTATATCACCATGCATGCCCAGGATACATTTACCCGCTTGCTTGCCGGTAGTTTAACTCTCACCTTTTTTGTTTCATTTTTTGTTAATATGGGCATGGTCACAGGAATTTTACCAGTGGCAGGATTGCCGCTGCCTCTGATAAGTTATGGTGGTTCATCCATGATGACATTGATGGCAAGTTTCGGTATTTTGATGTCTATCCAAACGCACAGAAAATTATTAACGACATAAAAAAAGTGAGAAAAGAATGCTGAAGCGCTTATGTTTTATTATTTTATTATTGCCACAAATAGTTTTTGCCAATTTTTCTGACAAACCAGAGGTCAATCATTTCATTATTCAAATGGTGCATAAACATCATTTTGTAAAATCTAAATTAGTGGCTCTCTTTAATCAAGTGAAAATCAGACCGATCATTATTCACAGTATCAATACTCCGCTTGAACAAAAACCGTGGTATGCCTATCAAACGTTATTTGTAACAGAATGGCGAATTCGTCAAGGCGTTGCATTCTGGAATAAATATCAAAAAGCATTGGAACGTGCAGAAAAAATCTATGGTGTTCCAGCCAGCATTATCGTTGCGACCATTGGTGTTGAAACCAAGTATGGAAAAGATACCGGAAGCCACCGCGTGATAGATGCGCTTTCCAATGTGGCATTTAGCGATTCCCCGCGCGCTCCTTTCTTCAAGAATGAATTGGAACAGTTTTTATTGCTGGCCCGCGAGCAGCATCTCGATCCGCTTAAAGTCATGGGATCGTATGCTGGAGCAATCGGCCAGCCTCAATTTATGCCGAGCAGTTATCGTCACTATGCTGTAAATTTTTCGGGCAACTCAAAAATTGATTTATCTTCCAACGAAGTGGATGTGATTGGAAGTATTGCAAATTATTACAAACAACATGGTTGGGAACCTCATCAGCCTATTGTGATCAGAACTCATTTGAGGCCCCAATCTTTCGGTTTTTTAGCTTATTTAACTCATAAAAGCCTGTCGGTTCCCAATCAAAAGACAAAATTTATTGAGTTACAAGGCTATTATGGTAGAGAATACTGGCTGGGTTATTCGAATTTTGAAGTGATCAAACGTTACAATCCAAGCAATCTGTATGCCATGGCGGTGTACCAGTTAAGTTACTACATATCTATGTTAAAAGGGAAAACAGATAATGCATGAGATCAAACTGAGGGATATTTTACTACTTTTATTATCAGGAATTTTTTTACTATTAAGCGCCTGTTCTACGGGTAGAAAAGACGGTCCTCCTTCGTATGACGTCGATGTTTCAAAAATCCCGGATGCTATACCTAAAGTAGAAGCTCGCAGCAAATACAATAATTTGCCTTCTTATCGAGTTTTTGGAAAACAGTATCACGTGATGGCATCCAGTAAAAATTATGAAGAACAAGGCATTGCTTCATGGTATGGAACTAAATTTCATGCGCGACACACATCGAGCGGTGAACGCTATAATATGTTAGCCATGACAGCCGCCCACAAAACATTGCCCTTACCCACTTACGTGCAAGTCACCAATTTGCATAATGGCAAAAAAATTATTGTGAAAGTCAATGACCGCGGTCCTTTTGAGGCAAATCGCATCATTGATTTATCCTATGTTGCAGCGAAAAAATTAGGAATGCTGGGACACGGCACAGCTTATGTTGATGTCAAAGCAATTGATCCCACACGATATGATAAAAATACTTTTGATAAACCTGCTTACACACAAGATTTTTATCTTGCGGATAACACAGTTAAAATTCATTCTAATCATCATTCGCTTCACTATGCAGCGGCACATACCAATCAAAAACCCAAATCCGCGCTTTATTTGCAAGTCGGTGCTTTTAAAAATAAAATTTTAGCAGAAAACATGAAAGTACGCGTTGGCAAAATGGTTTCTTCTCCGATCAAAATTACTCAGCTCCCGCCGCATAAAAAATTATATCGTGTTCAAATTGGACCGATTAAAGACGTAGCGACAGCAAAACATATTACGCAAAAATTAAAAACCCTGGGAGTCAATACCAAACAAACGCTTGAGGAGGTATAGGGTTGCTAAATCTCGTCGTATCAATTGTTGGTATTTTCATTACTTTATTATTAATTATAGGAATACATGAGCTGGGACATTTTTTGGCAGCCCGGCTTTTGGGAGTCAAAGTTTTGCGGTTCTCAATCGGCTTTGGAAAAGCTTTATGGAGCCGATTTGATCAAAAAGGCACAGAATATGTGATTGCCGCCATTCCTCTGGGCGGCTATGTCAAAATGTTAGAAGAAGATAACGAAAACAAACTCTCTCAGAATGAATTGAAACATACTTTTAGCCGCCAGCCTTTCTATAAAAAATTTATTGTTATCATTGCAGGCCCTTTAGCCAATTTAATATTGGCATTTGTTTTGTACTGGATTTTGTTTGTCGTGGGATTTACGAGTATTGCCCCCATTATTGGCAAAGTCACACGGAACTCCATTGCAGCAAGCGCGGGTGTTCCGCCCAATACAGAAATAATCAGCATTGACGGCATTCCCACATCCAGCTGGATGGGAGTGATGATTCGCATCATGTCTCGCACAGGCGATACCAATACCCTGCAAATGAAACTGAAACCTATTCATCAGGGTGCAGCAGAAATCTACGAGCTCGATCTTGGCAATTGGCATATGGATGATTTAAAACCCGATCCGCTAGAGAGTTTAGGGCTAGAAGCCTATGAACCTGAGATACCTGCCATTATTGAAGAGATAACGACAGGTTCGCCTGCTGCAAAAGCCGGTTTAAAAAAAGATGATAAAATCCTTGCGTTAAATGGAAAAAAAATAAATAACTGGATTGAATTGGCAAGTGAAATAGACCAGCATCCTTCCGAAAATTTGACTTTAAACATTCAACGAAAAGGAAAAATCTTTGCAATCTCTGTCATGCCTGATTATCACCGTGATTTTTTATTTAAAAAACATGGTTTTTTAGGCATTTCACCGCAATTCAAATGGCCTGAAAATTTATTACGTAACAATCAATATGGACCGATTGCTGCTTTATCACGCGCCTGGCAAAACACCTATGATTTTACTGATTTAAATTTAGCCATCATGGGAAAATTATTGACCGGAAAAATGTCTATCCAAAGTTTAGGCGGTCCCCTCTCTATTTTTCAAAGTGCTGGAACCGCTTTAAATCAGGGCATCACGCCTTTTTTAAGCTTTCTGGCATTTATCAGTATTTCAATCGGAATCATTAATGTTTTTCCCATTCCAGGCTTGGATGGCGGGCATTTATTATTCCAAACAATAGAAGCTATTTTAAGGCGGCCCATTCCGCCTGTTGTACAGGAATTTTGTTATCGTCTGGGTCTAGTCGTATTATTGTTACTTATTTTTCAATCTATCATTAATGATGTGCTGCGTTTTCAATGATTAAAAATATTTTTCTTTCTTATCAAAAAGAAATTGTATTCGATGATTTAAATATAGATTTTGCTGAAGGTAAAATAAGCTGTTTGCTCGGGCCAAGCGGCACAGGAAAAAGTACTTTATTAAAAATCATCGCTGGCATTATTCCTGGAGGAAACGCAGGAGAAATTTTTCGGGGCGATATTTCAGTTAATTTTACACAAATTGCGTATATGGCCCAGACTGATTTATTGCAGCCATGGTTTAACGCTTGGGATAATGCATTGTTAGGGCATCGTTTGCGAGGGGCAGTTAGCCCTGCATTACGTTTAGCTGCACAAGAGTTATTTATCAAGACAGGATTGCAGGGTGCAGAAAAAAAATTTCCTGATCAATTATCTGGCGGCATGCGTCAGCGAGTGGCATTGGTTCGCACATTTTTAGAAGATAAACCCATTATTCTGATGGACGAACCTTTTTCTGCAGTCGATGCAATTACGCGGTTTCAATTGCAAGCACTGGCTGTTGAATTATTAAAAAACCGAACGGTGATATTTGTCACACATGACCCATTGGAAGCCTTGCGTTTAGCGAATGATATTTATATTTTGTCAGGCCAGCCTGCAACATGCATGAAAGTAATTGAGCTTAAAAGTCCTCCCCTGCGAGATTTGGACCATCCAGAATTAATGGCACATCAAGCGGATTTGTATCGAGCGTTGGTAGGCACGAAAGAAAAGTTACCCACAGATTCTGTGGGTAACTCTGTTATTAACCTCTAGAAAACTGCCCTAAGCTCGATTCTATGAGGCTTTCTTATCAAAGCTCACAAACTAAACAAATACAAAACTCGGCGATTGTTTTCAAGAAGTTGGGAGAGACCGAAATCGGTCCTTCATTAATCCTTCTGGACAGGGATGGGTTGGAATGGCTAATGTGTACAATTTTCTAAGAGCCTAAATCAACGTCAGTATTGTCTAAGCAAAAACACTTCGTTTGCTTAGACAATACTGTAAAATTTCTGGATCCCGTCCTATAGATTGCTCGCATTCTGCTCTCAATCGACGGGATAACCTGAGTATTGCGTGAACGTTTTTTCTTATGCAATACTCAGGTTA
>DATIJV010000055.1:0-4912 GCA_035478255.1 Gammaproteobacteria bacterium | reverse complement strand
TTAGCTGGCATCCAGCGCCTTTTAAAGACACTGGATGCCAGCTAAAAGCATGCTGGCATGACAAAGAAAATTTTCACCGAATACTTACTTTAATTCTTCGTAACTATATAAACAATCAAGACAATGAGACTGGTAACAGCTAAAATAGGGTGACCTATTGCAAGCATTTTAGGTATACGCTTTCCTGTTGTATCCAATGTAAATAAAGTTAAACCGCCGAAGGCTGTTAAAAGAAAAAGTATTAGGCTTGTGATCAGTAAGGGAGCGGTATGTCCCAGCGCGATATAAGTCACCAAGGCCAGAAGAGCAAGGCCTGCGATAGAACCGTGCATAAAAACAACGGGCTTTGACGTGCGTTCTTTTTTTAAAATAGCGCGAAGCAAAAATGCGCCAAGCGATGCAGCAATTAAGAAAAAAAATACGGCAGTGACTAGCATACAAACTCCTTATGTTATTTCAATGATATGGTTGCACGGCTGAAAAGCGCCTTTGCCCACCCTGGACACTATAACATTTTAATATGATTTAGATGCTTTGCCATTTCAAGATTTTCTTTTACATCGGCATTTGACGTCATTTGAATCGCTGCCATACGTGTGTTTTCCTTCATTTTATTTTTCCTTGTTTTTTGTTACCCTGTCACCCATGAAACGCATAATTATAACCATCATTTTAATTTTTGTATATTTGTTGCTCAGCTCAACCGCTTTTGCAGAACAATCCCTGCAAGTTAAAATTGAGGGGATAATGGGCCCTCCTCTTCAGAACATCCAGGATCGATTAGCTGTTTTACAAACTTCCTACGGCCATGAGTTATCTTCGGCCGAAGTCCATGACTTTTATCAAAAAGCGCCCGAAAATATCAAAAAAGCGCTTGAACCTTTTGGCTATTTCAAAGCAAGCATAACTCGCCGTCAACTCTTATATCAAAATGGCCAATGGAGAGCTTATTTTGCCATTGATCCAGGGCCTGCTTTACCTATCATGAAAGTCGATCTGGCAATTTCAGGCTCAGGCAAAAACAATCCTGAACTCCGAAAATTAATCGCAAATTTTCCCTTAAAACCCGGCCAGGCCTTCCAGGCAGATGCTTATGACAAAGCAAAAAATTTGTTATTTCAAACAGCCAATAATCAGGGGTATTTACAAGCAATTCTCGTTTCCAATCAAGTGCAAATTAATTTAGAGGCTTATCACGCTGTGATTATTTTACATTTAAACACGGGACCGCGTTTTTATTTCGGGCCTGTTGTTTTTAATCAAACGCCATTTTCTCCTGAATTTTTGCAGCATTTTGTGACCTTCCATCAAGGCGATCCTTTTTCCAGTGAAACATTATTGGATTTCCAGCAGGCTTTAAATAAAAGCCGATACTTCGAAAATGTAATTGTCATGCCGGATATAAAACGTGCTGCAGGCAATCAAGTTCCCGTCAATGTTACTGTCAGCGCACCCAAAGCAAAGCAATATAATGTGGGATTGGGTTATGGCACTTTCACCGGACCTCGTATTACTTTAGGCGCGGATTATCGACGAATTGGCAGTAATGGCCAGCATTTTACAACACAGATTAAATTGTCTTCTGTATTAAGCGGACTCGCTGCAAAATATTTTATTCCAGGAAAAAACCCTCTCACCGACCAATATGCATTGAGCGCAGACGCACAAAAATTTACGCCGAAAAATGGCCAAAGTTTTTCTGAAAAATTTTCGGGAAGCTATATTAAAATATTACCAGACTGGCAGAATAATCTTAGCTTGAACTATTTGATTGAACGCTTCCGTGTTGAAAACGAACACTCAGAAGTCAGCCGAATACTTTATCCCAGTTACACATTATCACGTATTAAAGCAGATAATTTAATTAATCCGACAGAAGGCAGCAGTTTTAATTTTAACATCCAGGGTGCCAGTGAAAATATTTTATCGGCTACAAACTTTGTGCAGTCAGAAATTAAAGGAAAATATATATTTAGCCCAACACATTTAAGCCGTGTTATTTTATGCGGTGATTTAGGTTATACCATCGTCAACGATCTTGCCCGATTACCTTTAACGTTACGTTTTTTTGCGGGCGGCTTAAACAGTATTCGCGGATACGATTTTAGCAGCATTGGACCGGGGCGTTACCTGGAAACAGCAAGCGTTGAATTCCAGCATAAAATTTATGGCGATTTCAGCGGCGCTGTGTTTTACGATGCAGGAACTGCGACCAATCATTTTAATGATGTCTTATTTCGCGGAGAAGGTGCAGGAATTATTTATAACTCTATTATTGGCCCGGTACAATTGTATGTCGGAAAAGCAATGAGCAAGCCTGGAAAACCTCTGAATATTCAATTTAGCATAGGATCTGATTTTTGATAAAACTTATTCTCAAACATTTTTTTCTATTATTTTTATTGCTGGCAGGCAGCGTATTTTATTATTTAACGATGACAACGCCAGGCTTGCAAACTGACATTAAATTTGTAACAAAAATAGTTCCAGGAAAATTAAATATTCAATCAGCGCAAGGAAAATTATTTTCTGATTTTGAATTGCGCGGTATTTTTTATCAACGAGACTCTCAAACAATCAATATTAAATACGCTGCATTGTCATGGAATCCCATAGGTTTATTGATGAATAAATTAATAATTTATTCGATTAATATTGACCAGGCGACTGTCATTATTCCAACTTTATCAAAATCCTCTGGTACATCTGACAATCAATTCGATTTTTTTAAAAAAATTTTTATTAAAAAAGCTATATTCAACCAAATTTTCATAAAATTAGCTGACGCGAAAATTAATGTAACAGGAAGTTTGAAAAATAATTGGGATTTAACATGGAAAATTCAAATTCCCAAAACAGAAACTTTTTTATCAGAAACCAAAGGATCTTTAACAGCATCGGGCAATATCGGAGGACCTTTGCACGCGCCTTTCATCAAGGCAACTTTGCTGGGAAAAAAATTAACTTATGCAGATCAAAAAATTAATTCACTGCAAGGCAGCTTACAAGCAAATTTATTTTTTAAAAATACGGGATTTAAACCTGAAATAACTGGCACGCTCAATGTATCTCAAATTAATTTTCCCATACCGAGTTTAGGCATTACGCTTCAACAGATTAATTTAACCGGAACAATGACTTCATCCAGGCAGCTTAATTTCAGCGGTAATTTTCAATCTGGAAAAGGAATGGCACGCTTGGAAGGTTTTGTGAATTTGAATCAAGCCGACTATCCTGTTGTTCTAAAAATTAAAGGAACAGATTTGCAAGCGATTAATTTGCCAGAATATCATGTCAATATTTCACCGGACGTCGTGTTGCGTTTTGTTAAACAAAATTTGCAATTACAGGGAACTGTCATCATTCCTTATGCAAAAATTATGCCGCAAAATTTCAGTTCAACTGTGACACTTCCTAATGAAGTTGTTTTTGTGGGTTCGAAAAAATCTGAAAAATTGCCTTTCACGACCAGCCTGCAGCTTGATTTAAAGATTACTAACCCGGTCCATCTTAAATATCATGATTTGAAAGCGAACCTGGGCGGCAACGTACATATTAATCAAATGCCTGGTACGCTGGTTTATGCTGCAGGCGAGCTGTATACAAAAAAAGGTACGTATACTGCATACGGGCAAAAATTAACGATTCAAACAGGGCGTCTGATTTATACCGGCGGTCCGCTGATGAATCCGGGTTTAAATATTTCTGCTGTTAAAAAACTGAAAACCATTAACACGGGCGGGAATGTTTCAAATTTTTCGGGGCAAACTTCACTGCAAGCTGTTTATGAAGGAACACAAACAATGACTGTCGGTGTTGAGGTAACAGGTACGCTGGAAAATCCGAAGCTTCGTTTATTCTCAACGCCCGGAATGAGCCAGGGCGATATTTTGTCTTATCTT
Source organism: Gammaproteobacteria bacterium (assembly GCA_035478255.1). Taxonomy (GTDB): domain Bacteria; phylum Pseudomonadota; class Gammaproteobacteria; order DSM-16500; family DSM-16500; genus DATIJJ01. Next base: position 1,010 of record DATIJV010000055.1, on the reverse strand, counting down.
GTTTTTGGGTTTCCACAATCAGAAGCAAATAAAAATCAATATGGGGCGATTCTCAGCGCCTTGTCATCTTTAAATCCCAATACGTCAAAGATGGGAAACTTCACGAAAGGAATCGAACAAAAATTAGGATTAACTCAATTAGGCGTGGAATCGGTGCAGGTATTTAATCCGAATGCAACATCCAGCTCTCAGTCAGTTATTTCGACTCCTTCATTTGTTGTCGGAAAAAAATTATCAAATGCTATATCGATTCATTATAGTGTTGGGCTTTTTAATCCGGTTTCTATTTTAAATTTACGTTACGAGCTTACAAAAAACTGGGCAATCCAATCAGAAACCAGTACGCTAGATAATGGCGCTGATGTATTGTATAGCATTGAACGAGATTAGGAGAAATATATATAATGAAACTAAAAGGAATGTTACTTGCGATAGGATTAGGATGTTTTAGCTTATCGGTTTATGCAGTGGACCAGGTTGTGAAAGAAACTACTATGCCGCCAGCAAGCTCCGGCCCTTTGACAACGGAGCAAATTCCGCCTTTGGAGGCTGATATACAACCTGCGCCAAGGCCCATTCAAGTTCAACAAAACACCAGTCAACCTGCACCGCAAACTGTGCCGGGACAAGCACAAGCAGTGCCGCAACAGCCTATGATGCCGCAGCCGCAGCCGCAAAATGTGGTTCCTGGACAAATGCAACAGCCTGCGATGCAGCAGACTATGCCGCAACAAAATATGCCGCAGCAGCAAGCACAACCAACAGCGCCGCAAGATATGACTGGAGGCAATTCAGAACAGCCTATGATGCAGCAACAACCTGCTCCGCAAAATACAATGCCAGGACAAGAGCAGCAAGCTCCGATGCAGCAGCCAAATCAACAATAGTTTTTACCTCCTTCCCCTATCCCCTTCCTCCAAGCGAAAAGCACGCTTAGAGGAAGGGGGACGCTTCGATATAGATGCGCTTAATTAACCTGAGTATTGCATAAGAAAAAACGTTCACGCAAT
>DATIJV010000054.1:0-4287 GCA_035478255.1 Gammaproteobacteria bacterium | reverse complement strand
ATTCGCGCTTTTCGCGAATTTAGAGTGAGTTAATGTCCGGGATCCACCCAAATGATAAGGGTAGATCCCGGACATTAAGTAGCGCTAAATTCGCAAAAGGCGCTCATTAAGCGCTACTAAATTCCGGGATGACAACCAATGAGGCTGAGCTATTACCATTTTTTTTACCCCTTTCACTGAACTCCACGTGCTTTTCGTGGAGTTCAGCGAAAGGCGATCAAAACAACTCTTCCGAAAAAATATCCCTCTCATCTTCCGTTCTCTGCTCATTTATTTCTTGCTGCTTTTCCAGATTTTTAAAATCCCAATGTTTACGATCCATCAATTGGCTCAACTTCACACTCGTTAAAGCATGTAACATATTACTCGGAATTTTAGGATTATCTTTTGCAAGCTGATCAATCAACACGCTCACCCGCTGACGCACCAAATTTTCTTGAGAACCGCATAAAGTACATGGAATGATAGGATATGCCTGCTCTTTTGCATATTCTATAATATCGTTTTCTTGGCAATAGGCTAAAGGACGAATGATGATATGCCGTTTATTATCACTGAGTAATTTCGGCGGCATTGAACGAATTTCACCATTGTAAAGAATTGACATGAATAATGTGCGAATAAGATCATCTCGATGATGGCCCAGTGCGATTTTGTTAAAACCATTTTCTTCTGCATAACGGTAAATAATACCTCGACGCAATCGTGAACACAAAGAACAATAAGTATTGCCTTCAGGAATTTTGGCTTTAACAATTGAATAAGTATCTTCTTTTAAAATTTCGTAAGGAATTTTACGATCTTCCAGCCAAGCGCGCAAACCATCATCATTCCAGCCTGGCTGTGATTGGTCTAAAGTAAAAGCAAACAACTCAAATTTATTATTCGTGCGCAGCTTTAGCAAATGTAAAATTCGCATTAATGTAAACGAATCCTTGCCGCCTGAAAGACAAACCATTACACGGTCTCTGGTTTGAATCATATTAAAATCAGCAATGGCTTTTCCTGTGTAGTGTAATAATTTTTTTTCTATTGCAGATTCTTTAGACAAAATATTCTCCGATTTTTTGCAAAAAAAAATGTTGTCTCCGGTTGCAGAGACAACATTTTTAACCCGGATATTTCATCCTGAAACATCCAGGTTAAAGTTATTCAACTATAGTAACGTCTTCCGCTTGCAAGCCTTTTTGGCCTTGCCCTACAGAAAATTCTACTCGCTGACCTTCTTCCAGAGTACGGTATCCATCGCCGCGAATAGCTCGAAAATGTACGAATACATCTCCACCTTGTTCGCGTTGAATAAAGCCATAACCCTTACTATTGTTGAACCACTTTACGGTTCCATTTTCGCGTGCTGACATGCTCATTACCTTTTAAAATTAAAAAATACACCACTTCAAAATGAAGCAGCGTCATCATTTTATCAGATAATTAAAGATTTGTCTTCTGAGTACTGATCAAAACCCCGGCCAGAAAACAATCCCGCACAAACTGCTCACTTTCCAAATACAAAAACTCATTATAGCGTGATGCCGCGATCGCATCTGTCTTATCACTCGATTGCAGCCCAGGATGACACATGATGATCCCTCCTTCCTGAATTTGGGCTAAAAAGCGCGGAAAAATACGTGAATAATGAGCTGATGCAGCAAAAGGATAAATACCGGCAAATGATGAATTAAAGGGAATTTTATGCTGGCCTAGCAGATTTTTGAAAGCTCTTGCGCCCAGTGCTTGAATAATCAAGGCCTTGGGAGAGCCCAATCTCAGAGAACTTGCAGTAGATCGAATGTAGCAGCCTGTTCCCCGCAACCGTTTTTCATAAACGCGGCACACTATGTCTCGAATCATGGGGAGTTGATGAACATGCTGATGGCCATCAATAAAATCAGGCAGCTTCCCCAAATTCAAGAGAAAAGCATCGAGCTGCGCATCTAATTCAGCCTCAATCGCAGGCTCATCCAGCAAACGTCCATAAGCCTTCAAAATAAGCTGGGGAAGAGATAAGAACCTAAAACCATGAGACAGAGCCTGCCCCTCCGTCAAGTTAAAATGCAATCCAAGCCCGGACTGCCCGCTAAAAGGACGCAGCCATTCTGCATAGAGAGACCATGCGGGCGATGATGTCATGCAACTGGTTGCTGACAAGCGATTTTTTTCTAATAATGCAAGAATTGCTTGAGATATGGACTTATTTTGTCCATAATCGTCAGCGCATAAGGTTATTTTTTTCATATTCAAAGTAATTTACGGGAATCATAACGTGTTATCAACAGGTAAGAACAAATCTACAGAATGGTTTTTTGATTTAGTTTTTCTGACTATCCTGCTAGGCATTTTTTATGCGCTATGGATCGGCGGCCACGCTCTTTTTACGCCGGATGAAGGACGTTATTCTGAAATTGCCCGCGAAATGGTCGTAACAGGCGATTACATTACACCTCGTTTGAATGGCGTCGCATTTCTCGATAAACCTATTTTTTATTATTGGCTGCAAGCTTTCGCTATCCAATGGTTTGGTTTAAAAGAATGGGCTTTGCGTTTTTGGCCAGCTTTGGTCGGTATCCTCGGTTGTATGATGACTTACTTGACTGGACACGCTTTATTTAGCCGGCGTACAGGAATTTTAGCTGCTGTTATTTTAGCAACAAGTCCACTTTATTATGGCGCGGCCCATTACGCTAACCTTGATCTTGAAGTCGCGGTATTAATCAGCATAACGCTTTTATTTTCTCTCTTAGCGCTGCATAACGAATCAAAACGTACTTTATATTTTATTCTCGCTTATATTTTCTGCGGCTTTGCCGCGCTGACTAAAGGATTAATCGGGATTATTTTTCCAGTTTTAATTATTGGTTTGTGGATTATTTTGTTAAACCGCTGGAATATCATCAAAAAAATGCGTTTAGGTGTCGGACTCGCTTTGTTTTTTGCCATCACCCTTCCCTGGTATTATCTAGTGCAAAAAGCCAATCCGCAATTTTTACATTTCTTTTTTGTCACACAACAAGTCTCACGTTTTTTAACGCATGGTGATTTTAATAATCAAACAACTTTTTGGTTTTATATACCCGTTGTTTTAGCAGGTTTTTTTCCATGGTCAATCTTTGCGGTCCAAGCGTTGACAAAAACCGCAAAAACTCTGTGGACAGCCCGTAAAAAACACACGGTTGAATTATTTGTATTGTTATGGTTTGTGCTTATTTTTATTTTCTTTTCTATTCCCAAATCAAAAACAGTTGGTTATATCATTCCTGTTTTTCCAGCACTTGCCTTGATGGTCGCACATTATCTGGATCAAAATTTAAATACAGTTACCTCAGGGTTTAAAGCAGGCATTGCGGCATTTATTGTTCTTTGTTTCTTTATTTTAATTGCAGCGATTGCTGCACCTTATGTGCCTTCTCTTCACATTCCGACAGCTGCAATATCTTATTTAACTTTTGCAGGTATGGTATTTTTGATAGCAGGTGTAGCGGCCTATCGATTATTCAAACAACAAGCGTTCAATAAAATTATTTATTGTCTTGCTGCATTGGCTTGTACAAGTTTACTGATTTTATCAGCGAGTACTTCCGTTGTTAATGATAAGTCAATCAAACCGATCGCACTGTATCTCAAACCCAAACTAACGCGTAATGATGAAGTCGTGACGTATTTTAAATATTATCAAGACTTGCCGATTTATATTGAACGGCGGATTACGATTGTTGCTGACTGGACCGCACCGGATATTATCAAAAAAGATAATTGGCTGCGGGAATTGTGGTTTGGGATGCCGTTTCAAAATACAAAAGACTGGTTAATCGATGATGAGGCTTTCTGGAAAAAATGGAACAGTCAGAAACGCTTGTTTGTCGTGATGAATAAAAATAGTTATCAGGCTTTTCTGGAAAAAGCACAGCAGACGATCAGACAGTCGGGACAGTATAATGATATGGTCTGGGTGTCGAATCGGGAATAACCTTGAAAATTCGGTTCCTCTCTCCGAATTTTCAAGGTAAAATATCTAAATATGCAAATCCAAAGAACTAATTACATAAGTAAAATCAATGGGTTGTTAAAAACCTCCTGTAAGTATTCGGTGACAGTCGCGTGGTTCTTTATTTTTACCTCGTTCCCCTTTCCCCATAGGCATCAAGCTAAGCGCAAAAGATAATCAGAAGCGGTGGATTTAATGTAATAGCTCACCCCCCCCATTTTGTTGTCATCGCGGAATTTAGCGCTGCTTGGCGAGCGCCTTTTGCTCGCTTAGCAGCGCTTAATGTCCGCGATCTACCCTTGATT
>DATIJV010000053.1:0-5182 GCA_035478255.1 Gammaproteobacteria bacterium | reverse complement strand
GCCTTTTATTAAAGATGTGTAAAAAAAGGCGCTGGGTCCCGCTTGAAAAGCGTCGCGGGATGACGCACTAAAAATCAGCGAGGAACTTCCACCGAATACTTACCATTCTCCGGTAAGTATTCGGTGAGAGATAAAATTTTCGTATTTTTTTACCTCCTTCCCCTTTCCCCTTCCTCCACAAAAAGCATGTGGAGGAAGGGGGACGCTTCGATATAGATGCGCTTAATTAGAACGTCCCCCTTCCTCCAAGTGTTTTTCTTGGAGGAAGAAGATAGATCAAACCATCAATGCAGCCTCGACCTAAACGCCACCGCCACATCATCCGGCGAAGTTAAAACAAGTTTAGGAATCGGTACAGTAAACATCACTTCTTCCAAGGTCTGGAATTCGTAACTCCCTTCCATCGTGCCTTGCGGCGTGACTAATTGACAAAGACTATTGTAAACAAATTTTTTACCCGGCTTAATAATAGGCTGCAAGCCCACCACACCAGGACCGCGCACTTCTTCAATATGTCCCATCATATCCGTGATTCGCCAGTGGCGATTGAGCAATTGCACAACTTCATCTTCACTTTCATTGCTGATCGTAATTTCATATGACCATAAAAAATTTTCAATATGAGCAGATTGTGCAGACAAATACGTAGGTTGTGCATGAATATGCATTGTAATTTTTTTCATTCCATTCTCTCGTCTTAAATTTTTATATGAAAATTATTGTGATAATAAATCCAACAACACAATAAGCAATCAATCCCATGATGACGCCTTGTGTCGTAAATACTAAATCATTTTGTTGTTCCATACAAAATATCCTCATTCTTTATTTCAAGCGCTTTTAATAATTTTTGATGCACACCGCCAAAACCCGAGTTACTCATAATAATAACGTGATCTCCTGATTTTAACTGAAATGCCAGCTCTTCTACCAATGGTTCTACCTGATCAAATAACATGGCAGGCTGCTTTAAACTTGATAAAACAGCTTCACAACCCCAGTCTATTTCAGGACGCTTGCAGACAACAATATCAGCTTCCTGTAATGAAGCCTGAATCGTATCCTTATGCACACCCGAACGCATCGTATAAGATCCAAACTCAAGGACCGCGACCAGGCGCGCCGCTTTACCTATTTTAGCGCGCAAACCTGCCAGTGTCGTTCTAATTGCTGTCGGATGATGCGCAAAATCATCATATAAAGTAATTCCACGGACCTGCCCTTTCACTTCCATGCGGCGCTTCACATTTTTAAATTGACTTAATGCTTTAAGAGCAGACTGGATCGAAACACCGGCCTGTTCACTCGCTGCCAATGCCGCTAATGCATTTTCTACGTTATGCTGCCCGATCAAACTCCACTCTACGCGACCCATGAGCGATTGATTTTTAAAGACATCAAAAGAACTGCCGTCTTCACTGATTAACTTCGCCTGCCACTCCGCAGACTGACCGCCAAAACTCATTAAGGGTGTCCAGCAACCTCTTTTCAATACATCCTTTAAATGAACATCTTCTCCATGATGAATAATATAACCATTCCCAGGGACCGTCCGAACCAGATAATGAAACTGCTGTTTAATCATTTCCAAATCTGAAAAAATATCTGCATGATCAAATTCCAGATTATTTAAGATCAATGTCTTGGGTCGATAATGCAGAAACTTGGAGCGTTTATCAAAAAAAGCGCTATCGTATTCGTCTGCTTCAATCACAAAAAAAGGACTTTCTCCTATTCTCGCTGAAACACCAAAATTTTCAGGCACTCCGCCGATCAGAAAACCCGGATTCAATCCGCCTGATTCTAAAATCCAGGCCAGTATACTCGTTGTAGTCGTTTTACCATGCGTTCCTGAAACCGCTAGCACCCAGCGATTTTTAAGGATCTGTTCCGCTAACCACTGCGGCCCTGAAATATAAGGAATATTCTGCTCCAGCACATATTCCATCGCTTGATTGCCGCGGCGAATAACATTTCCTACAATCACATAATCTGAAGTTTTATCAATGTGCGCGGGATCATAGCCATTGAATAATTGAATTCCTTGTGATTCTAACTGTGTACTCATCGGCGGATAAACATTTTGATCGGAGCCTGAAACTTCATGTCCTGCCTGTTTAGCCAAGACCGCAATGCCTGCCATAAATGTTCCGCACACACCCAGAATATGAATTCGCATCTTTACCTATTACTCACTCATAAAAGGTATGATATTATTACAACGGAACACGGATGCAAATGGGTTTCTGTTAAAATTTTAAAGGATTAATAAATGATAACAGACGAAATGCGTTCTTTATTTGAGGCAATCACAAACAGTGCTGTCCTGTTAGACAAAGCAGGCCGCATTGTTGAATGGAACCAGGGCGCTTCTACTTTTTTTGGTTATTCTAAAAAAGAAGTGATGGGTCGATCACTGAATTTAATTTATCAAAACAATCATCCTTTCCAGAAAATTATTCAGGATATCTTGTCTTCACAAAAAAAGTGGACGCAGGAAACAGGTTTTTATCGTAAAAACAGCACGTTTGGAATATGCAACACAACTGTCAACATTTTCAATACTGGAAAAACCTTGGCGCTGGTCACTCACCAAAATATTACACCGTATAAAAAAACTGAAGAAGAATTAAAAAAAATTCAGCAAAAAACCATGAGTGACTTAAACGAATCCATTGAATTATTTTATTTGAATAATTCAATGCTGCTAAAAAGCCTCGACTCCATTGAACAGTTAGAAAAAAAATTACGTGAAAGTGAATTACGTTTTCATTTATTAGCAGAAAATGCGACAGATATTATTTCACGTCATGCGCCCAGCGGACATTATCTTTATGTCTCACCTTCCTGCAAAACGTTACTGGGTTATTCTCCAGAAGAATTAATCGGTATTAATGCCAATCGATTTGTGCATTATGATGATATTGGCAAATTGAAGCGCGCATTCAATCAGCGAAAAGATACATCCAATTATCGTATTCTGACCTATCGTATTCGACGCAAAGATGGTGAATATCGCTGGTTTGAAAGCAATATTCGCATTATTCCTGATGAATCCAATGCCATGATTCATGAAATACAATGTGCATCGCGCGATGTCACTGATCACGTTTTGGATAAAAAAGCGCGGCTGCGCGGACAGCAATTGGCGCACGTTTTTCGTCTCAGCACGATGGAAGAAATGGCATCTGGCATGGCACATGAAATCAGTCAGCCGCTCGCTGCTATCGTCAATTACACACAAGGCTGCGTGCGTTATTTGCAAAAAGACACGCATAATCCCACTGAACTCGCTGAAATAATGAATAAAGCTGTAGCGCAAGCTGAGCGCGCGGGCGAAGTGATTCATCGTTTGAAAAATTTTTTCTGCAAAGGACAATTGGTTAAAACACCGTGCAAAATTAATAGTTTAATTCGTGAAGCAGTCGGATTAATCCGTAATGAACTAAATCGTACGAAAACAAAAATTGAATTTGAGCTGGCGAAAGATCTTGAACTTATTTCAGCTGATCGTATTCAATTACAGCAAGTGATTTTAAATCTGGTACAAAATGCGATGGAAGCCATGCATGAAATAGATTCAAGACAACGAAAAATTCAAATTCAAACGCGTTCTCTGAGTCAAAAAAATATTGAAATAACCGTGAGTGATTCAGGCCCTGGATTTAGTCGGGAAATGGTAAACAAAGTGTTTGAACCCTTTTTTACAACGAAAGCAAATGGTCGTGGAATGGGACTTGCAATTTGCCGTTCGATTATCGAAGCACACGGCGGCCAATTTATTATTCATCCCAATTCAAACAATAATAGTTGGATACGCTTCATCTTGCCATTAAATTAGGAGAAAAAATTATGGAACCAATCGTTTATGTTGTGGATGATGATCAGGCAATGGTGGAATCCTTATCGTGGATTATTGAATCGGTGGGACTCAAAGCAAAAACTTATGTGCGTGCGCAAGATTTTCTTGATGAGTACAATCCCATTCAACATGGTTGTTTATTACTGGATGTGCGCATGCCGGGAATGAGCGGCCCGGAATTGCAATTACGTTTAAACGAGAAAAGCGCAGCTTTACCTATTATTTTTATTAGTGGTCACGGCGATGTTCCTCTTGCTGTGAGAGTGATGAAAGCAGGCGCTGTGGATTTTTTAACGAAGCCATTCAACGATCAATTACTTCTTGAAAGTATTAATAAAGCATTACGCTATGATAAAACAAATCGTGAAAAACAACAGGTAAACGCGCAAGCTGAAGCAAAATTTGCCTTGCTTTCGCCGCGTGAAACACAAGTTTTACAAGGCATTGTGGCGGGCAAACAAAATAAAGTGATTTCATCTGAATTAAATATTTCATTAAAAACAGTTGAAGCACATCGCGCAAGTGTTATGAAAAAAATGTCTGTAAAATCAGTTCCTGAGCTGGTTAAACTGGTTTTAACAAATAGCGCGCAAGAACCGCTTAATGAAAATTAAAAATTTTTTTTAGATGAAATAAAGCGTTATGGAGTTTTTTTCCGCAAATCCACTCCTGTTTATCAGTGTAAACCCTAGCACTCTTAGGGAACTGCAAGCAACTTTCCCTTGGTTTTCGCCAATTTCATATAGTGAAGAATAATGAGATCATGAGCGTTCCCCCGTTAAAAAGCTAGTACAAAGCAGTAAAGAGCTTAAGAAACTTAATTACAAATGGAGAAAGCAGTCATGGCTGAGCCAAAAAATGTGTTGCTTGTCACGAATTCGACGACTGATGGTGAAATTCTTTTAATTAAAGAAGCATTTGCACAGGCAGAAGAGCAAAACTTAAAAATCAGGCTCAACCTGGTCCATGTTATTCCGAGCCTGCCAACCTGTTATTTTAATATTCCTTCGATGGTGCTGCTTGCTGAAAGTTATTATGAAGAAGCAGCATCTGCATTAACAACCATCGGGAAAGCACTTCAAGTACCGAAGAAAAATCAATGGGTTATTACAGGCCGAATTAAAACGGAAGTGCTGCGTTTAGCGAATAAATTACATACGCATTTTATTTTGGCCAGCAGCACAAGTATTCAGGATTTACATAAGTCGTTTCTATTTATCAAGAATGAAAAGAATGCTACGCCGATTAGAAGCATTAGCAGTTTGGTGAATATTTAACTAAAAAATACTATTTAACCAAAGGGTTAGGTTTTGTGAGTCA
>DATIJV010000052.1:0-16032 GCA_035478255.1 Gammaproteobacteria bacterium | reverse complement strand
TTTATAATTCTCACCGAATACTTACTCTTTTAATTCCAACAAGCGAACAAATTCGAAATGTATCTATTAATTCGAATAATTTCATTTGTTTCGAATATATGTTATACTATATTTGTATAATATTAGAGGTAATTAAAATGCAATCCACACCAAGTAACGATAAGGGTATTCGCATTCCTTCCGATCAAGAAATTACTTTAGCGAATGAATCTAGCCGAAAGCTTGCTGCTTATATTAAGTCGACAGCTCATCCTGCTTTTCAATTATTAAAAAAAGGCAAAGCAGTGGAAACAGTTTCGATTCCAACAGACGCCTTACGTTTGCTCGTTGTTATTTTATCGCAAATGGCGAAAGGAAATGCTGTAACCTTAATCCCTGTTCATGCTGAATTAACAACACAGGAAGCAGCTGATTTGTTAAATGTCTCTCGACCTTATTTAGTTAATCTACTTGAAGAAGGAAAAATTCCTTTTCATAAAGTAGGATCCAGAAGACGAGTATTTGCAAAGGATGCATTGCGTTATAAAGAAAAAATTGACAAAGAACGACTCGCTATTTTGGAAGAATTAGCAAATGAAGCCCAAAAGCATAATATGGGATATGATGAATGACAAATTTTGCAGCTCTATACGATGCATGTGTACTTTATCCTGCTCCGTTACGTGATTTACTTATGCATTTAGCTTTAACAGACTTATATCGTGCTAAATGGACAAATGAGATTCACGAAGAGTGGATTTCAAATGTTCTATCTAATAGAAAAGATCTAAAACGAGATTTTCTTGAACGAACACGAGATAAAATGAATTCAAGTGTGCGTGATTGCTTAGTTCAAAATTATCAATATTTAATACCAACATTGAGTTTACCTGATGAAAATGATCGGCATATTTTAGCTTCTGCCATTCATTCAAATTCGTCAGTAATTGTTACATATAATTTGAAGGATTTTCCAAAAAAAATTGTCAGTAAATATGGTGTTGAAGCACAACACCCTGATGAATTTATAATGAACCTATTCGATTTATCATCTGATCTGGTATGCTTAGCAGTAAAACGACATCGAGCAACTTTAAAAAACCCTCCTAAAAGTGTAGATGAATATCTTGCAACATTAGAAAAACAATCATTAAAAAATACTGTTCAAAAGCTACAGGAGTTTAGATCATATGTTTCGACGAAAAAATATACGGAGTAGCACTACTCAATAATTTTCAAATTATCCATATACGGCTGCAATACAGCAGGAATATGAATTCTCCCCTGCTCATCCTGATAATTTTCCATCACTGCAATCAATGTTCTGCCCACTGCCAATGCTGAACCATTTAACGTATGCACTAATTCTATTTTTCCAGTTTTAGCATCACGAAAACGCGCTTTCATCCGCCGAGCTTGGAAGTTTTCTGTATTACTGCAAGACGAAATTTCCCGATAACGATTTTGCCCTGGCAGCCAAACTTCCAAATCATAGGTTTTTGCGGCAGCAAATCCCAAATCAGCCGTACAAAGCGCCATGACTCGATAAGGCAATTGCAGTTTTTGTAAGATAATTTCTGCATGATGAGTTAATTCTTCCAGCGCTTCATAGGATTTTTCTGGGTGAACAACTTGCACCAGTTCCACTTTTTCAAATTGATGCTGACGAATCATTCCACGCGTATCTTTCCCATATGATCCCGCTTCACTGCGAAAACAGGCTGAATAACAGGTATATTTTAATGGGAGTTGATTCGCTTCCAGAATTTCATCACGAATCGTATTAGTCACTGGCACTTCTGCCGTTGGGATTAAATAAAAATCTTCCCCATCACGTTTCACAAGAAATGAATCTTCTTTCATTTTTGGCAATTGTCCTGTTCCATACATGGAATCCGCATTGACAAGATAAGGAACAGAAATTTCTGTATAACCATGTTCTTTCGTATGTAAATCCAGCATGAATTGCGCCAAAGCACGTTGTAATCGCGCGAGTTTATGTTGTAAGACAACAAATCGTGCACCAGATAATTTAGACGCTGTTGCAAAATCCATTCCCCATTTCGCGCCTAAATCAACGTGGTCTTTCGCAATAAACTTAAATTGCGTGGGTTCGCCCCATGTACGAACGAGTTGATTATCTTCTTCACTTTTACCAACAGGAACTGATTCATGCGGAAGATTAGGAATAACTGAGAGTATTTGATATAACTCATCCTGCACACGAGAAAATTCATCTTCAGCAGATTTTAATTGATCGCCCAAATCTTTCACTTGCTGCAATAAATGCTCGACATTTTCACCTTTTGCTTTTGCTTGTCCTACTGCTTTCGCATTCGTATTCCGCGAATTTTGTAAATCCTGAATATGTGTTTGTAATTCTTTGCGCCGCTCTTCTAGTGCATTTAATTGTGCGGCATCAAGCGTAACCCCGCGTTTTTTCAATTGTTCTGCGACAAACTTAAGATCTTGGCGGATTAATTTAGGATCTAACATATATACCTTACCTCTTTCGCTTTTTTTACCTCCTTCCCCTGTCCCCCTTCCTCCAAGAAAAACACTTGGAGGAAGGGGGACGTTCTAATTTAGCGCATCTATATCGGAGCGTCCCCCTTCCTCCAAATGCAAAGGGGAAGGAGGTATTAAAAATTAATGTGACACTTAAAAAAAGCTTTTTACACAATGGGTCTATGCTTTTACAGTCTCCAACACTTTCGCAACAGTTTTCCCAATTTCTGCAGGAGAACGCACAGTGTGTACGCCTGCTGCTTCCAATGCCGCAAATTTTTCTGCTGCTGTTCCTTTGCCGCCTGCGATAATCGCACCTGCATGCCCCATACGCTTGCCCGCGGGTGCGGTAACACCTGCAATATAAGAAATCACTGGTTTGGTCACCTGTTTCTTGATGTATTCCGCTGCTTCATCTTCCGCTGTTCCGCCAATTTCACCGACCATAATAATCGCTTCAGTTTGCGGATCTTTTTCAAAAAGCATCAACACATCAATGAAGTTCGTTCCTGGAATGGGATCCCCTCCAATACCCACACAAGTACTTTGACCTAAGCCCAATTCAGTGGTTTGTTTAACCGCTTCATAAGTTAATGTGCCTGAGCGAGACACAATACCGACTTTACCCGGCATATGAATATGGCCCGGCATAATGCCAATTTTGCATTCGCCTGGCGTAATCACACCTGGACAGTTAGGACCAATCAAACGAACCTGCGGATACCCTGCCAAAAAAGCTTTAACTTGCAGCATGTCTAAAGTGGGAATACCTTCCGTGATGCAGATAATTAATTTAATGCCGGATTCAGCCGCTTCAATAATCGAATCTTTGCAAAATGGTGCGGGAACATAAATAACTGATGCATCTGCTTTTGTTGCCAGATACGCTTCTTTAACGGTATTAAAAACAGGGAGCCCCAAATGCGTTTGTCCGCCTTTTTCTGGAGTCACACCGCCTACCATTTTTGTACCATACGCAATAGCTTGCTCAGAATGAAATGTGCCTTGTTTGCCGGTAAAACCTTGGCAAATCACTTTAGTGTTTTTGTTAATTAAAATACTCATGATACTAATCCTCCAGCCGCTTGCACGACTTTTTTCGCAGCATCGGTAAAACTTTCTGCCGCAATAATATTGAGTCCGCTTTGGCCAAGTTTTTTCGCGCCTAATTCAGCATTATTTCCTTCAAGACGCACAACAACCGGCAAGTTTGTGCCAACTTCAGAAACTGCACCAATAATTCCTTCCGCGATTAAATCACAGCGCACAATGCCGCCAAAAATATTAACCAGGATCGCTTTGACATTTTTGTCAGACAAAATAATTTTAAATGCTTCAGTCACACGTTCTTTAGTAGCACCGCCGCCTACATCGAGAAAGTTTGCAGGATTTCCGCCGCATAATTTGACGAGATCCATCGTAGCCATCGCTAAACCTGCACCATTGACCATGCAGCCAATATTGCCATCGAGAGCGATATAATTTAATTCCCAGTCCCGTGCGCGATTTTCGCGTTCATCTTCCTGTGCAGTATCCCGCATGCTGCGAATTTCAGGTTGACGATATAACGCATTATCATCAATATTGATTTTCCCATCCAGACACAAGAGATTGCCCTGCTTTGTCACAACGAGAGGATTGATTTCTAATAAACTGAAATCACATTCTTCAAACATTTTCGCAAGACCCAGCAAAATTTTGTTGAATTGCTTGATTTGATCGCCTGCCAATCCTAATGCGAAAGCGAGTTCGCGCGCCTGAAATGGCTGCATACCGACGAGCGGATCGACAACAGCCGTCAGAATTTTTTCAGGGGATTCATGCGCGATTTTTTCAATATCGACACCGCCCTCAGTGGATGCCATGAACACGATACGTTGTTCTGTACGGTCAATTACGGCACCTAAATATAATTCGCGCTCAATGTCTGAGGGTTCTTCAATTAATACTTGATTGACCGGTTGTCCATGGGCATCAGTTTGATAGGTTACAAGACGTGTACCTAACATGTTTTTGACGGCAAGAGCCAGATCATCTTTTGTAGAAACAATTTTGACACCGCCTGCTTTTCCGCGGCCGCCAGCATGGACTTGCGCTTTCACCACCCAACGTTTGGTATTCATGCCGTTTGCAATATTCACGGCTTCTTCGACATTCCAGGCAACTTCGCTCTCTGGCACTGGAATGCCGTATTTTGCTAATAATTGTTTAGCTTGGTATTCATGTAAATTCATTAGATTTTCCTGTTATATTAAATTGTGGTAATACCTCCTTCCCCCTGCCCCTTCCTCCACCAAAAGCGTGGAAGAAGGGGTGACGCTTCGATATAGATGTGCTTAATTAGAACGTCCCCCTTCCTCCAGGCGCTTTTCCTGGAGGAAGGGGAAAGGGGAAGGAGGTACCAAATAATAGTGCGCAAATAATAATCCAGAATTAAACCTCAAGCAACAGACGAGCGGGATCTTCGAGTAATTCTTTTATGGACACCAGGAATGAAACCGAATCTTTTCCGTCAATAATTCGATGATCATACGACATTGCCACATACATCATGGGACGTACGACAACTTGCCCATTCTCTACCACCGGACGCTGCTGAATCGTATGCATCCCTAAAATCGCACTTTGCGGAGAATTTAAAATAGGCGTAGAAAGCAAGGAACCAAATACTCCGCCATTAGTAATGGTAAATGTACCGCCCTGCATTTCTTCCATGGTCAACTTGGCATTACGCGCTTTTACAGCAAACTCAGCAATTTGATTTTCAATTTCTGCCATGCTCATTTGATCGGCATCGCGTAACACAGGAACGACAAGACCCCGATCAGTAGAAACCGCCACGCCAATATCAAAATAACCATGATAAACAATATCATTACCATCAATTGAAGCATTGACTGTAGGAAAACGTTTTAAAGCTTCGACTGCCGCCTTCACAAAAAACGACATAAACCCTAAACGTGAATGGTGCATTTTTTCAAATTTTTCTTTATAACGTGCTCGCAAATCCATCACGTCCTGCAAATTAATTTCATTGAAGGTCGTCAACATAGCCGTATTTTGTCGAACTTCCAGCAAACGCTCAGCAATGCGCGCGCGAATGCGAGTCATGGGAACACGTTTTTCTGGACGCGCCCCGCTGGTCATTTGCGTCGGGGCCTTAACGACAGCCGCTTGCATCACATTTTCTTTAGTAATGCGGCCATCTTTACCCGTTCCTTTGAGGGAAGATACATCCACTTCATGCTCAGCGACAGCCCTGCGAGCTGAAGGACTGAGAGAAGAATTATCTTTTTGAGAAGTTTTTTCAGCGGGTTTTTCTGCTGGTTTGGCCGCTTCAGGCATGACAGGTTTTGCGGGCGCTAGCGCTGCGCCATTGCCTGTTTCAATAATGGCGACCACTTGATTTGCCTGAACGGTTTCCCCATTCGGCTTTAAAATTTCCTTTATTATTCCGTCAGCTGGAGCAGGAACTTCAAGCATGACCTTATCTGTTTCAAGATCCACCAAATTTTCATCGCGGGAAACTTTGTCCCCTTGTTTTTTATGCCAAGTTGCAATCGTCGCATCGGCAATGGATTCCGGTAACATCGGAACTTTTACTTCAATCGTCATGAGTGTTTCCTTTATTTATTGAGTTAAAGCTTGATTGACCAATTCTTGCTGTTCCTGTAAATGAACAGATGCATAACCTACCGCCGGAGAAGCAGAAGCTGCTCTTCCTGCATAACGCAATTGCTGTTTAGGTCCCAAACAAGCCGTCAAATGATGCTGAGTACTGTACCATGCTCCCTGATTCATCGGTTCTTCCTGACACCAGATAATCGTATTGACCTGTTGATAAGGCGCTAGAATTTTCTTTAATGCTTCTTCAGGGAAAGGATAGAGTTGCTCGATACGAATAATCGCAACGTTGCTAAGTTTATCGGCACGACGTTTTTCAAGCAAATCATAATATACTTTACCGCTGCACAAAATAACCCGATCAACTGTTTTTGGATTGATTTCATCGATTTCAGGAACTACAACCTGAAACTCGCCCTGGGTTAAATCATCCAGCGAAGAAACAGCAAGGGGATGACGCAGCAAACTTTTAGGCGTCATGACGATCAAAGGTTTGCGATACGGACGAACCATTTGCCGGCGCAGCATATGAAATGTTTGTGCAGGTGTTGTTGGCACACAGACTTGCATATTATTTTGCGCACACAATTGCAGATAACGTTCTAAACGTGCAGAAGAATGTTCAGGGCCCTGTCCCTCATAACCATGCGGTAAAAACACAACTAATCCGCATAATCTTCCCCACTTTTGTTCGCCTGAACTGATAAATTGATCGAATACAACTTGCGCTCCATTTGCGAAATCACCAAACTGCGCTTCCCAAATGACTAGATTATTGGGCTCAGCGGATGCATAACCATATTCAAATGCAAGCACTGCTTCTTCTGATAACAAAGAATCAATAATATTAATTTGAACCTGGGTCGGAGAAATATGACTGAGTGGAATATAAACTTCATCGGTATTTTGATCATGTAAAATCGCATGCCGATGTGCAAACGTACCGCGTGCTGCATCCTGACCGCATAAACGAATAGGATAACCCTCATTCAGCAAAGTTGCATAAGCCAGTGTTTCTGCATAACCCCAATTTAAAGGCAATTCTCCTTCTGTCATTTTTTGCCGCGCTTCCATCATTTTTTTGACTTGCGGCTGCAAGACAAAACCATCAGGTAATTTTTCTAATGCATGCGCGATTTCTTTTATTTTTTTTAAAGGAAGATTTGTTTTTGCTTTTGCTGTCCATTCTGTTCCAATAAAAGGTTCCCAGGAATTTGAATATTCATAAGCAGAATCATTTTTAATAAGATTCACTACACTTTTTCCGGCATCCAGTTTATTGCGATAAGCTTCTGCAAGCTGCTGCTCAGTGTCTTGGCCAATAACACCTTCTTCTATTAATTTTTTTGCATATAATACACAAGGCGCAGGCAAAGATTTGATAACTTTATACATCAGCGGCTGGGTCGCTGAAGGTTCATCTGCTTCATTGTGACCATGCCGCCGATAACAAACCAGATCGATAACAATATCTTTTTTGAATTCTGCACGATAATCTACGGCGAATTTAGCAGCAAATACGACAGCTTCAGGATCGTTTGCATTGACATGCAAAATCGGTGCTTCCACCATTTTTGCAACATCGGTGCAATAAAGTCCTGAACGTGCATCTTTAGGATTGCTAATGGTGAAACCCACTTGATTGTTAATAACAATATGAATTGAACCGCCAACGGTAAACCAGCGCGCTTGCGACATATTGAATGTTTCCATCACAACACCTTGCCCGGAAAACGCTGCATCACCGTGAATCTGAATTGGCATCACCGCTTTTTGTTCTGAATCTTTACGGCGGCGTTGTCTTGAGCGAACAGATCCTTGCACAACAGGAGAAACAATTTCCAGATGTGATGGATTAAACGCAAGAGCAAGATGGATAGGACCATGAGATGTACTCAAATCAGAAGAATAGCCCATATGATATTTCACATCGCCTGAATGTGTTTTTTGAATATTTTTTCCTTCAAATCCTGCAAATACTTCAGCAGGTTCTTTACCTAAAACATTCACCAAAACATTTAAGCGGCCGCGATGCGCCATGCCAATAATAATTTCTTTTGCGTTTTTTTCGGCGCCGCGAGATACGATGGTATCTAACATTGGAATCAAACTATCCCCGCCTTCGAGCGAGAAACGTTTTTGTCCGACGTATTTAAATCCAAGATATTTTTCTAAACCATCTGCAACGACCAAACGATCTAAAATTCGTAATTTTTCATCTTGACTCGGAGAAAAATGCGACCATTCCTGTTCCATCCGCTGGCGGATCCATTCCACTTCCGCCAATTCTGCAATGTGCATATATTCAATGCCAAGAGTACGGGAATAGGTTTTTTGTAATCCCTGATAAATTTCGTTTAAAGTGGCCGTCGGTTTGTTTAAGCTGGTCAATGTGCCGACATCAAAGCGAGTATTTAAATCCGCTTCACTGAAACCATAAAAACTCAAATCCAGTGTTGGATTGAAACCAGCCTGGGTTAAACCTAAGGGATCGATATTGGCACGCAAATGCCCGAAACTGCGATACGCAGTAATCAAATCAATAACTTTTTCCTGTTGATGCTGATGGTAGACATCGATGCCTTGCAGTGCAGCGGTTTTAGGTTGTTTCGCCAATTGTGCGAAATAATTTCGGATGTCAGCATGGGAAACATCTGTTGCAGATGCTGTCAACTGCTGAAAATAATTTTGCCATTCGGGCGATAATTCAGCAGGGGTTTTTAAATAAGTATCGTATAAATCTTCCAGATATTCATCACTTCCACCGGAAAGATAGGAGTCTTTTTGTAAATCCTGCATTGAGCGTAGCTGTTTCATTTTGTATACCTTAAATTATTTTTTACCTCCTTTCCCTTTCACCGAACTCCACGAAAAGCACGCCTGGAGTTCGGTGAAAGGGGAAGGAGGCTCCCCGCGCTTTTCGTGGAGTTCAGTGAAAGGGGAAGGAGGCTCAAACCGCATCCTCTAACATATTATTCTTAATATGATTGATTGCTTTCGTCGGATTCAATCCCTTCGGGCAAACATCAACACAATTCATTATACCTCTGCAACGAAATACGCTAAACGGATCAGCAAGATCGGCCAGTCGTTCATGGGTCGCTGTATCACGGCTATCGACAATAAACCGGTAAGCTTGCAGCAAGCCCGCAGGCCCGATAAATTTATCCGGGTTCCACCAAAAGGATGGACAGGAGCTCGAGCAGCAAGCACAGAGAATACATTCATAAAGTCCGTCTAATTTGGCGCGCTCTTCTGGAGATTGTAAACGTTCTTTTGCGGGTGTCGGATCCGTATTTTGCAAATAAGGTTTAACTTTTTCAAATTGATCATAAAACTGCGTCATATCGACGACCAAATCTCGAAGCACGGGCAAGCCAGTTAAGGGCCGAATGACGATGGGCTCCTTCAGTGACGATAAATGTGTTGTACAAGCCAAACCATTTTTTCCATTGATATTCATCCCATCTGAACCGCATACCCCTTCGCGGCAGGAACGGCGAAGTGTTAAGGTATCATCCATCGTGTTTTTGATCGCAAGCAAGGCATCCAGCACCATGTAGCAATTGTGTTTTTCAACATCGAGATCAAACTCCTGCATATAAGGTTTTTGATCGATTTCAGGATTGTAACGATAAATTGAAAAAAGCATACCCAAAGATCCTTATTCTCTCGCTTGCAGTTCAATCGGTTTCACTTCAAGCGGCTTCATGTTAATGGAACGATAAGTGACTTGTCCATTCGCAAAATAAACAGAATGTTTCAGCCAGTGTTGATCATCCCGCTCTGGAAAATCATATCGTGCATGGGCACCGCGGCTTTCAGTGCGGTCATTCGCTAAAACGGCTGTCGCAAGCGCGGTTTCCATTAAATTATCTAACTCAAGTGCTTCAACACGACTGGTATTGAAGTATTTGCTTTTATCTTTAATCGCAGCCTGCTTTAAACGCTGGCGCAAATCTTCCAGTTTTTTAAATCCTGCTTCCATCGGCCCCGCCGAACGAAATACACCAAAATCTTCTTGCATAACTTTTTGTAATCCGATGCGAATCTCTTCAACACTCTCACCTTTTTCATTGTGGTTCCAGCGATCAAATCTCTCAAATGCGCGATCCAGATCGGAGCGGGTTTCTTCACAGAAATCCAATCCTTCACGTATGCTTTGTTGGATATGAATACCTGCTGCGCGCCCGAATACAACGAGATCCAGCAAAGAATTCGCACCCAGGCGGTTTGCTCCGTGTACTGAAACACAGGCACACTCACCTGCTGCATATAATCCTTTGACTATTTGGTCCTGGCCATTTTTGACAGTTAATGCCTGTCCGTGAATGTTAGTCGGAATCCCGCCCATAATGTAATGGCAGGTAGGAACGACAGGAATAGGATCTTTAATGGGATCAACCCCCGCAAATGTAATGGCAAGATCACGAATACCAGGCAAACGTTTATCAATGACGTCTTCACCCAAGTGATCCAGTTTCAGCAAGATATAGTCCCCTTTAGGGCCGACACCACGCCCTTCCCGAATTTCAATCATGGATGAGCGGGCCACAATGTCCCGGCAAGATAAATCTTTGAGATGAGGTGCGTAACGTTCCATATAACGTTCACCTGTTTTGTTAATGAGATAACCGCCTTCGCCGCGGCTTCCTTCTGTCACTAAAACGCCAGCGCCATAAATACCTGTCGGATGAAACTGCCAAAATTCCATATCTTGCAAAGGCAATCCGGCACGCAGCGCCATGCCAAATCCATCGCCTGTATTAATGTGAGCGTTGGTTGTCGTTTGAAAAATACGGCCTGCACCGCCCGTTGCTAAAATGGTTGCTTTTGCTTTTAGATAAACGATTTCGCCTGTTTCAATACACATCGCTAACACGCCGGCGATACCCGAATCTGTTGTGACTAAATCAATGGCAAACCATTCATTGTAAAATTTTGCTTTAACTGCAAGATTTTTTTGATAAAGCGTATGCAGCATGGCATGGCCTGTTCGATCCGCTGCGCAGCAAGTACGATGGGCCTGTTCTTTTCCATAATCACGTGTTGCACCGCCAAATGCACGCTGATAAATTTTCCCGTCATTCAAACGGGAAAACGGCAAGCCCATGTGTTCCAGTTCATAAATATTTTGCGGGGCATTTTTACACATGAACTCAATGGCTTCCTGGTCACCCAGAAAATCTGAACCAAGCACCGTGTCATACATATGCCAGCGCCAATCGTCATATCCATCCGTGTTGCCCAATGCCGCATTGATACCGCCCTGTGCAGAAACAGTATGAGAACGGGTTGGAAATACCTTAGAAATGACGGCAACATTCAAGCCGGATTGCGCCAGTTCAATTGACGCTCGCAACCCTGCTCCACCGCCGCCAATAATGACAGCATCAAAGAGATGAGTTGCTAAATTTGTAGCGATATTCATTGATCAAACACCCCATAGAATCAAGAGCGCGGCAAAGAAAAATCCTAGCAGCGCAAAAAAAACAATGATATTTAAAACGAGCCGCGCAACAGGACAAGTCACGTAATCCGTAAAAATGGTCCACATTCCAACCCAGGCATGAACTAAAATTGAAGCGAAAAATAAGAGAGTAGCGATTTTTATCCACAATTGGGAAAATAAATTATGCCAGTCATAGTATGATACTTCACCCTGCCAGATGAAATAAACTAATAAACCGATGACATAAATTGCCATAAAAACGGCAGAAATTCGCTGGAACAACCAATCGCGCAATCCTTGATGATTCACCCCTAAAACCGACTTCACCATAACCAGACACCTGTAAGAATAATTAATATTGCAGCAATTGCGATAGTTGCAAGGGCAGAGAATTTACCGCTTTTCAATTCTTCGCCGATTCCAATATCCATCAGCAAATGCCGGATACCTGCTACAAAATGATAGAAAAAAGCGGATAAAATGCACCAGAATATAAACTTGAGCCAAGGCGCTGTTAATATCAGATGGATATCGTCAAAGCTTTGTTGTGATGCGAGAGACTCGCGAAGGGCCCAGATAAGAAATGGGATAGTAAAAAATAATATGAACCCAGAAATGCGATGGAGTATGGAAGCAATCGCAGGCATGGGGTAACGAATCGTAAAAAGATTCAGGTTCTTAGGTCTTTGTTTTTTCACAGTTCAATTATTCCTTGTTTTTGCGAAAAAAATGTCAAAAATAAGTTTTCAATTATAGCTACCAAAATGATGCAAAGCAAACTTTTGAGGAGAAAAAGCAAGGTGTTATTTCTCAAAAATGTAAGCATTCGGCTTAAATCTAATGCGTCATTGCGAGCCGTGCTTTTCGGCGAAGCAATCCAGGCTTTTAAAAACCTGGATTGCTTCACCCGCAAAAAGCGCGGGTTCGCAATGACGAGTTTCAATTTAGACCAAATACATTACTCAAAAATGATTAGCGAGAGGTATACACAATCTGTTATTCTGACATCACAAAAAATAGCATGGAGAAGTATACATGTCGGACAAAAAAGCAAAGCTCACTGTTGGAAATAAAAACATCGAATTTGATGTTTTGTCTGGCACCTTAGGGCCTGAAGTGATTGATGTGAGTTCCCTGGTCAAAAACAATTATTTCACTTACGATCCTGGCTTTCTCTCCACTGCAGCTTGTGAATCCAAAATTACTTATATTGATGGCGATAAAGGTATTTTACTTTATCGTGGTTATCCGATCGATCAACTCGCCATGCAATCGAGTTTCCTCGAAGTTTGCTATTTACTTCTCAATGGCGAATTACCTGGCGAAGCTCAGTTTAAAGATTTCAACAAAGCCATCAAGCGTCATACGCTGGTGCACGAACAAATTCGCAACTTCTTTAACGGTTTTCGCCGCGATGCTCATCCTATGGCGGTCATGGTGGGTGTAGTGGGTGCTTTGTCAGCGTTTTATCACGACACACTGGATATTAAAAATCCTGAACATCGCAGCATTTCAGCTTTACGTCTCATCGCAAAAATGCCGACGATTGCAGCCATGTGTTATAAATATTCTATTGGTCAACCTTTTATGCCGCCGCAAAACAGCATGTCTTATGCAGAAAACTTTTTACATATGATGTTTGGAACGCCTTGTGAAGAAATCATTCCCAATCCTGTTCTGGTTCGAGCGTTAGACCGAATTTTTACGCTGCATGCCGATCATGAACAAAATGCTTCAACTTCAACCGTGCGTCTTGCAGGTTCGACAGGCGCCAATCCATTTGCCTGTGTTTCCGCCGGAATTGCGGCGTTATGGGGGCCCGCGCATGGCGGTGCAAATGAAGCTGCATTAAATATGTTGTATGAAATTGGTGAGATATCAAACATTCCTAAATTTATTGCACGCGCAAAAGATCCTGATGATACATTTCGTTTAATGGGATTTGGCCATCGAGTTTATAAAAATTATGATCCGCGCGCCAAAGTGATGCGTGAAACATGTTATGAAGTATTGGAAGCTGTCGGCGCGCATGAAGCTCCCATTTTTAAAATTGCGATGGAGTTGGAACGCATTGCACTGGAAGATGATTATTTTGTTCAAAGAAAACTTTATCCGAATGTAGATTTTTATTCAGGCATCACATTGAGTGCGATCGGCATACCTTCCAATATGTTTACGGTTATTTTTGCATTAGCAAGAACGGTTGGCTGGATTGCGCACTGGAATGAAATGATTAGCAGCCCTTATCGTCTAGGTCGTCCCCGACAGCTTTATACAGGCCCGACGGAGCGCAATTTTGTTCCGATGGAAGAAAGATAATAACTTATGCAACCTGTTCTTGAATTTTCAGCTGACGCGGCTAATTTGGCCTCCGTTTTTTTAGCCAGAAAAAACAGCATTCACACTTGGTGGGCCAGCATATTAGCCTGCGTGCTTTTTGCAATATTATCTTTCAAAGTAAAATTATACGCTGACACAACCTTGCAACTTTTTTTCATCGTGATGAGCGTGTATGGCTGGAAAAACTGGCAAAAAATCATTAACAACAAACCCTTGCCTATCACCCGTGTCACTTCAATGACTTTGCTCACCTATATCATTCTTTCGTTAGGCATCATCACAGCATACGGCATGTTACTGCATTCCCTGACTGATGCGAGCTTTCCATTTATCGATTCCATTATTCTGGTCATATCCATTCTCGCGCAATTTTTATTAATCACAAGAAAACTCGAAAACTGGCTATTCTGGATTATCGTTAATGTGATTGCAGTTCCAGTTTATTTTACAAAAGGCTTGTTTCTCACTTCATTTCTTTACGCAGTTTTTTTAGTGAATGCGATTTATGGTTTTAAAAAATGGAAAACAGCTTTAAGCCATCCCTGATAAAGAGATTCTCTTGTGGAAATTGGCATAGTCGGTTCAAGATTTGCATTTGATCGCCACAACTCTGCAATCTGCTCTAACGAATGATACACTCCGGCTCCGAGACCTGCCAAATACGCGGCTCCTAAAGCGCTAGTTTCAAGACAGTGTGACCGTTGTACATTTATAGTTAAAATATCAGCTAAAAACTGCAGCAGCCAATTATTCGCAACCATTCCCCCATCTACACGTAATGTTTTTAATTGCGTTACCCCATCTTTTTTCATCGCATTCAGCAAATCACATGTTTGATAAGCTACTGCTTCCAATGCTGCGCGGACAATCTGAGCCACTCCAGTATTTCGCGTTAAACCCAAAATCGCAGCACGCGCATGAGAGTTCCAATACGGTGCACCAAGCCCAGTAAATGCGGGAACCAGGTAAACGCCTTCTGTATTTTGAATAGATTTAGCTAACTCTTCGCTTTCAGCTGCTGTGTGAATTAATTTCAATGAATCGCGCAACCATTTAATCGTCGCACCCGCGCAAAAAATACTACCTTCCAGGCCATACACTGTTTTATTTTCTAAACGGTATGCGATAGTGGTTAATAACTTATTCTGAGAAAAAAGCGGGGTATTTCCTGTATTAAGCAACATAAAACACCCAGTTCCATATGTGCATTTAATCATTCCCTCAGAAAAACACGCTTGGCCAATAGTCGCTGCTTGTTGATCGCCAGCGATTCCGCAAATAGCAATACTCTCACCAAATAAATCTTTTGCTGTATGACCAAACTGTGCGCTGCTATTTAAGACTTCAGGCAATATATTGGGTGGAATTTCAAGCACTTGCAAAATTTCATTATCCCACTGTTGTGTATGAATATTAAATAACATCGTCCGAGATGCATTTGTCGCATCCGTTGCATGAGCGCGGCCTTGCGTCAACTTCCAAAGCAAAAAAGTATCAATTGTTCCAAAAAGAAGTTCGCCTTTTAAGGCTTTTTCTCGAGCATAAGGAACATTATCCAATAACCACATAATTTTCGTTGCAGAAAAATAGGGATCAAGCAACAATCCGGTTTTTTGTTGAATATTGGCTAGTGATTTATTTTCTTTTAATTTTTCACATAAAACACTTGTCCGACGATCTTGCCAAACAATTGCAGGATAAATAGCTTTTCCTGTTTTTTTATCCCATATAATTGTAGTTTCCCGCTGGTTAGAAATACCTATCGCTGCAATATTATTTGCTGATAAATTAATTTTTTTTAATGCTTCTTGGCAGCATAAATAAGTATTCGTCCAAATTTCATCAGGATCATGCTCGACCCAGCCTTCATGCGGATAAAATAGCTGTACATCGATTTGATGATGACTAAGCGGCTCGCCGCTGAAAGAAAATATGATTGCACGACTACTCGTTGTACCCTGATCAATGGCCAATAAATAATGCGTCATTTTTGATCCTTCTGAATAAGTATTCGATGAGATATAAAATTTTCGTATTTTTTGTTTTTTACCTCCTTCCCCTATCCCCTTCCTCCACAAAAAGCGTGGGGAGGAAGGGGGACGTTCTAATTTAGCACATCTGTATCGGAG
>DATIJV010000051.1:0-25874 GCA_035478255.1 Gammaproteobacteria bacterium | reverse complement strand
CTCCGATACAGATATGCTGAATTAGAACGTCCCCCTTCCTCCACATGCTTTTTGTGGAGGAAGGGGAAAGGGGAAGGAGGTATAAAAAATTAAGGTTTTTATATTTAGGTTAGCGAGGCACTAATAATAGTTTACATTCCTTTTTATTATCACCATAATTGACTCAATTGAGTTACCTATCCTTGGAGATTATGGATACCAAACTGCTGCTCGAAAGCCTGCCCTCTCACACTGACGGCGCCCAAACGGGGCAACCATGCTTCGTTTTATTCTGATCTTTATTTCACTGATAAGCTCCTCATTTGCATCAACAGCGAATATTGTGAACGTTTACACCTGGTCCCAGGAAATTCCTGACTCTGTCATCGCGCAATTTGAAAAAGAAACCGGAATTAAAGTCAATTACAGTTCCTACGACACCAACGAAATCATGTATTCCAAATTACGCGCTGTTAAAAATCCAGGATATGATGTCATCGAACCCTCCAGCTATTACATTGACCGTATGCGTCATCAAGGCATGCTGGAAAAATTAGACAAAACAAAACTTTCCGAATATAAAAATCTGGATCCTTTTTTTTTAAATCTTCCCTATGATCCAGAAAGCAATTACAGCGTACCATTTATTTGGGGAACGACTGGAATTTTCACCAATAATCATTATTTTCGAGCTGACGGAGTTAAGCGCTGGAGTGATTTGTTCGATAAAAAATACTCTAATCAATTGATGGTGCTGGATGATCCGAGAGAAGCGTTTTCCATGGCGTTTTTGATGTTAGGTTATTCAATTAACGATACAAATCCTATACATATCAAACAGGCTTATCAAAAACTACATGCTCTCATGCCAAATATTCGTCTTTTTAACACTGATGCTGTGACATCGATTTTAATTGATGAAGATGCAGCGATTGGTACAGCGTGGAATGGCGATTTAACCAAAGCGCGCTCGGAAAATTCCCAGTTGAATTTTGTGTATCCTGCTGAAGGGTTTGAAATTTGGGTGGATAATTTTGCGATTTTGAAAAATGCGCCGCATCGGGAAAATGCATATAAATTTCTTAACTTTTTGATGCGGCCTGATATTGCGAAAGAAGTCAGCATGAAGATCAGCTATTCAACTGCCAATCTCAGCGCTAAAAATTTGCTGCCGGCCGAAATTAAAAATGATGCGACACTGTATCCTTCACATGAAATGTTAAAGCATGGGGAATTTCAGGTAGATATAGGAGATTCAGCGTATGCTGCCCTGGAAAAATATTGGGAACAGTTAAAGATGGAAGGATGATTTTCAAATGTTACAGCGCGCTAGAAACTCTCATCATCACATATGGATTATACGCCTCTGATTTAAATCCATATTTTTGATATAATCCATGCGCATCTTCCGTCATTAAAAACCAGCGAAACACGCCGCGCAGCCGCGGATGCTCTAGCAGATATTTCATCAAAGCTTTCCCCACGCCTTTGCTGCGGTGTTCATCATCTATATACACATCCCACAAAGAAGCAAACTCCGAAAAATCAGTGATCACCCGAGCAAAACCCACTTGTTTTCCATTATGTAACACACTGAAACAAACAGAATTTTCTATAATTAAAGGAAATCGCTCAGGAGGTAACCCGGTAGAATAACGCGAAGGAATACACAATAAATTATATAAATATTCCAGATCCAGTTTCTTTTTATCGGCAGTAAAAAGATACTCACCAAAGAGAAGTTCGGCATAGGGTTTATGATAGTTCATCTCGATTTCTCTAAATTTTAAGATATTCTGCCTTGATCTAAGCAAAAAAACAAATTTAAAGATAATTCTGCTGCCAAAAACCTTCTGATTTTTCTATAATAACCTGAGCTATACCTCTCGTAGATGAGCTTTAGGTTTTTTAGCGCTCAGATTGCGAGAGATTTAAACGTTCTGATTGAGAAAAATCGTAGCTGTAGCTCTTTCTACAGCGAGATTTTTCGATTGAAGAACGTTTAAAGGTCGATGCAATATGAGATGCTAAAAAACCTAAAACTCATCTACGAGAGGTATATAATATAAATTTATAAAGGGTGGAATACATTATGTCTTATAAAGAAAGCCATTATGTTTCTAAGCCTGTTGATGCGAATGGCATAGCACATTACACAGAGGAAGAAAACGCCACATGGAAGATCCTGATCGAACGACAGCTTAAAATCATCGAAAACCGCGCGTGCGAGGAATATATTGAAGGCATTCAATTGCTTAAGATGCCGATGGATAGAATTCCTCAATGCAAAGACATTTCAGCCGAGCTTAAAAAAGCCACAGGCTGGGAATTGGAACCCGTGCCTGCATTAATTCCTTTCGATAAATTTTTTCATTTGCTGGCGACGCAGCGATTTCCGGCAGCGACATTTATTCGCACGCGCGAAGAATTGGATTATTTACAGGAACCGGATATTTTTCATGAAGTATTTGGTCATTGCCCGCTGTTGACCAACCCGGCTTATGCAAAGTTTACGCATATGTATGGGAAGTTGGGATTGAAAGCTAATAAAGAAGATCGTGCTATGCTTGCGCGGCTTTACTGGTTTACCATTGAGTTTGGCTTAATCAAAAAAAATAATCAGTTAAAGGTGTATGGCGGCGGCATTCTTTCTTCAAAAGGTGAAACCGTCTATAGCTTGGAAGATCCTAAAGCGGAGCGTAAACCGTTTGATCCCCTTGAAGCCTTACGCACTCCGTATCGTATTGATATTATGCAGCCGATTTATTTTGTGATAGATAGTTTTGATACGTTATATGATTTAACCAATATGGATTTAATTGGCTTGATTCACGAAGCGCGTGAGTTGGGCGAATATGATCCTGTTTATCAGGAAAAATAAAATGACAACATGCGACTTGCAATCCAAACACTGTGTGCCCTGTGAAGGCGGTGTGCCTGCTTTGACAAAACAAAAAGCTGAAGATTTGCTGAAAAAACTGAATAACTGGCAAGTCAATTCTGAAGGCTCAAAGATTACCCGGCGTTTTGATTTTAAAAATTTTTATAAAACCATGGCATTTGTGAACGCCATTGCCTGGATTGCCAATCAGGAAAACCATCATCCTGATATGGAAGTGGGTTATAATTATTGCGTGGTGCATTATACGACTCATGCGATTTCTGGTTTATCTGAGAATGATTTCATTTGTGCGGCGAAGGTGGATGCGTTAGGTTAAGCGGGCGCACGGCACGGCGAATTCAAATGGTTGTAGGGCGGGCAAAGGCGTGCTTTTCGCCGTGCCCGCCATTTTAGCTTTCAAAAAAACGCTTTTTTAGGTTATAATCCGCGCTCTGTGAAACACTTAAGGTATCGTTAAAATGGCACGCATCACCGTTGAAGATTGCTTGGAAAATGTAGACAACCGCTTTGAGCTCGTCATCCTGGCCGCAAGAAGAGCGCGACAGCTCATGCGCGGCAGCGTAGATCCGATCGTTCCCTGGGAGAATGATAAAGCCACCGTCGTTGCTTTACGCGAAATTGCTGCGGGCCATACTGATTTCCGGGATGCGCATGAAGCAGACCTGGTTCCGGTTGCTCATACGCCAGAAGTCCATCAGGAAACGTCGATCACGGGAGATTCTTCGGATTCTTCATCTGAGTAAAAATGTTCACGCCCTCCTTCCCCTTTCACCGAACTCCCGCAAAAAGCATGCGGGAGGAAGGGGGACTCTTCGATACAGATGGGTAATAGCCCAACCCCATGGATTGTCATCGCGGAATTTAGCGCTGCTTGGCGAGCGCCTTTTGCTCGCTTAGCAGCGCTTAATGTCCGCGATCTACCCAAATGAGAATCAAGGGTAGATCGCGGACATTAACTCACTCTAAATTCGCAAAAAGCGCGAATTAAGAGTGAGTAAATTCCGCGATGACAACCCATGGGGCTGAGCTATTACAAAGAATTTATAATCCTATAAAGGATAATTCTCAACGACAAACCCTCATTATTTACTCAGAATCCGAGCCCCCGCCATACCCCAACGACGTAAACTTAGACGCTGATACAAAACCCATATTAACAGCAAGTGCCGAAACATACCGCTCCAGCTCCCGAAATAATTTACGGGCAGCCGGGTCCTCCGGTTTATCCCTTCCTTGCAAAAAACTTCCTAACAATTGATAATCATTTCCATCAAGAAAAAAATTTTCTTGCATCCCATGTCTACTCTTCATCGCTTGAAATAACGATCTTGCACTCTGAATAAATTCACCCTCTTGATCAATGTCAAAAAAAGAACTCGTCGATTTTTTAGGAATCATTGCTTGAACAGCTGTAAATTTAATTCCATCCTGAGTTCTGACAGAAGAATATCCTTGGCAATTAGCCAGAGCACCGACGAAAATTAAAGTTGTCTTATTACTTTGAAGTTCCTGGAGCACAAGATAATCATTCAGAATAGATGTCCTGATACGATCACAATATTCTTCAGGCAGAATGTCAGCAACATCCTCTGGTTCTATATGTAATGCTACTTCATTAATGATTTCGATAAGTTTTTCAAGCACTGCTTTTGATGCTCCCCTTTCCACACAGGATACTTCCCAATTGTCAGCGATTTTAATTAATAATCCTAAGGTAAGTGAAGGATTCTCTCCTTTCAACACTGGATTTTCTGGTTTTGCATCTTCCCTGCTAGCGAAAAGAGGAGCTCTTCCAGCACAAAATAGATGCTCTTTCAAATCAAAATCCAGTAGAGCACGGAAGTGCAGACTTATTTTTTTGTCGATCTCTCTCTGCTTATTGCTTTCAACACCAAGCCTTGCACGCAAAATCAAACGCCATCGACATTTTAATGTAGTCAAATTCTCTAGTTTTTCTTCAGTATACGCATTCGAGATCTCTGCTAAAAACGCCTGAAGTTGTCTGGTTAATCGATTATGTAAATTTTCAAGAGAAAAATTAGTATTATCGATGAGCGCCAGCTTGTTGATTTCGCATGCTTCAGTCCACATGACTTCCAGCGTTTTTGCGATCTTTTCTAGCTTGCTAACTAAATCTATATTTTTATGATTAAACCCTCTGCATGCATATCTGCACAACGTCATCAATTCCTGATAATTTTCCAGTCTTCTAAAAAAAGCCTGGCGTTTAGCATCTCCTAACTGAATAGTTTTTTGGAGTTCCTCGGAAAAAGCAGGCAAAAATTCATGAATCGCATCTTCATCCACAAGAAGTTGTCTTAAGCATGCCATATCCTTCTCAGCCAATCCCTCAATCTCTCTAAATGACCTTGCAACCCTCCACACGAGAATATTATTATCTTCAGGAATATCGAGCACTCCTTCAGCTAAAGCAAATTTAATATTGTCTAAAATGATAGATGTTATCTTTTGGATCGGATTATCCGAAGCAGCCCAATCCTGCTGTTCATTCCTATTGCCAAAAACTTCCCTAGCTTCATCTCTCTCTGCCAACAGTTTTTTGAGGGGATTTTGAAGCAGTTCTGAGCGTTGCATAAGCAATTCCTCTTGTTTGATTAATTATCAAAAAAATATAAAAGTGGCTCTATTTTTACATTGTTAAAATCTCAAAGTCAAAGATGATCACAATTTTAATGCTTCTCAGATTACTGCAAAATAGGACATAATGTTGTACTGGATCATAAAATATTTTAGGTGCAACCCGCGTGCAAGAATTTGAAGAATTAAGGCAAGAATTGCAGCATTATCTTGAAGCCCGGCAAATTGAAACTATCGAGCAAGCTTATATTCTCGCCAAAAAAGCGCACGAGGGGCAAAAACGCCATACCGGTGAACCTTACATCACTCATCCTGTTGCCGTGGCACGAATTCTCGCAGAAATGCGCATGGATCCACCGACCATTATTGCTGCGATTTTGCATGATGTTATTGAAGATACGCCGCTTGAAAAACCTGATTTGGTTAAACAGTTTGGCAAGGAAATCGCTGATCTGGTTGATGGCGTCACCAAATTAACGCAAATTGAATTTGAAAGCCGCGCGCAAGCCCAGGCTGAAAATTTTCGCAAAATGGTCATGGCAATGGCACGTGATATTCGCGTGATTCTGGTCAAAATTGCTGACCGCTTGCATAACATGAAAACCATCAGTTGTATGCCGCTGGAAAAACGCCGCCGCATTGCCAAAGAAACGCTTGAGATTTTTGCACCGATTGCAAATCGTCTCGGCATGCACGCCTTTCGCATTGAGTTTGAAGATTTAGGATTTGCGGCCCTTTATCCGATGCGTTATCGAATTCTCAAGGCTGCTGTTTCCAAAGCATTGGGCAATCGCCATGAAATCATGCAATTAATCGATGAAGAAATTCGCACTAGTCTCAAAAAAGCCAATATTCCCATTCGCTCCATCACTGGACGTGAAAAACATATTTATAGTATTTATAAAAAAATGCATGAAAAACATTTACCGTTTTCTGAAGTCATGGATGTGTATGGATTTCGCGTGATCGTTGACAAATTGGATACATGCTATCGTGTGTTAGGCGTGCTGCATAATCTTTACAAACCTCTCACTCAGCGATTTAAAGATTATATCGCCATCACTAAAGCAAATGGTTATCAATCTTTGCATACTGTTTTATTTGGGCCGTATGGTGTGCCGATTGAAGTACAAATTCGCACGGAAGAAATGCATAAAATGGCTGAATATGGAATTTCTGCCCATTGGTTATATAAAACAGAAAAAGCTGTGTTTAGTGAAGCGCAGCATCGTGCAAAAGAATGGTTAAAAGGCGTGTTAGAAATGAATAAAAGCTCCAAAAATTCTTTGGAGTTCATTGAAAATGTCAAAATTGATTTATTTCCCGATGCAGTTTATGTCTTTACTCCCAAAGGCAAAATCATGGAATTACCCAGAGGTGCGACCGCAGTAGATTTTGCTTATGCCATTCACTCAGATGTGGGCAATGCGTGTGTTGCAGCGAAACTCGATAGAAAATTAGCGCCATTAAGTACGCCTTTAACTAACGGACAGCAAATTGAAGTCATTACCGCACCTGGTGCACGTCCTAATCCTGCGTGGCTAAATTTCGTAGTCACGGGAAAAGCGCGCAGCAATATTAAACATTTTCTGAAGAAACAACATCGAGAAGAATCGATTGAGCTCGGCAAAAGATTAGTTGAAAAATCCTTACGAAGTTTTAATTTAAATTTCTCGCAAATCCCAGAAATTCATGTAGAGCATGTTGTGCATTCGGCAAAGCTTGAATCGATTCAACATTTTTTTGAAGAAGTGGGGCTTGGCAATCGCACCGCTTTGCTCGCGGCAAAACAATTGGCAAAATTTGGTGAAAGTGCAGATAAAATCAAATTAAATGAATTGCCTCATCATCATTCTCTTGCCATAAAAGGCACTGAAGGAATTGTGGTGACTTATGCAAAATGCTGCCAGCCGATTCCAGGTGATCCGATTTGTGGTTATATTGAGCCAGGGCATGGAATTGTTGTGCATGTGGAACAATGTTCCGTGCTGGAAAATGATCGGCATTTGCCAGACAAATTGATTCCCTTGCGATGGGAAGAAAAAGTGCATGGCGATTTTCCGGTAGATTTGCGTGTAGATATTTTAAATCAGCGTGGGAGTCTGGCAAGCCTGGCTTTAATTATATCTGAGTCGGAATCGAATATTGATCAAATTAATGCGCAAGAATTTGATGGACGGTATTTTTCAGTGAATGTGACACTGACGGCACGCGATCGGAAACATTTGGCAAGAGTGCTTCGAAAAATTCGCAAGAGTAAAAATGTGATTCGGGTGGCGAGATTGAAACCGCAGTTTCGGAAGAGTAAAAATGCTAATTAGAGCATGAGTAGTACACTGTAAAGTTAATTTTTTATATTTTTTTTACCTCCTTCCCCTTGCACCGAACTCCACAAAAAGCGTGTGGAGGAAGGGGGACACTCCGATACAGATTTTCTGAATTAGAACATCCCCTTCCTCTAATAATCGTGCTTTTCGTTTGGAAGAAGGGGGGACGTTCTAATTTAGCACATCTGTATCGGAGCGTCCCCCTTCCTCCAAGTGTTTTTCTTGGAGGAAGGGGAAAGGGGAAGGAGGTATTAAAAATTAATGTGACATTTTTTATATGCCTCTCGCCTCATACTGACCTTGACGAAAAACCACCTCTCCTTGCACAATCGTCATCACCACATTCAACTCATCATCCAACACCACCAAATCCGCATCTTTCCCAGGCAGAATACTGCCCTTCTCTGCAAAAACACCCAGCAATTTTGCCGGATTATTTGCCGCACACTGCACCGCATCCCACAAGTCACATCGCGTAAATTTCATCATGTTTTTCACCGCAGCAAACATTTTCAACGTACTGCCCGCAAGCGTTCCATCCGGCAATGATGCAATATTATTTTTGACTTCCACTTGTTGTCCACCCAAATCATAAACACCCTCTTTCAAACATTTCGCGCGCATAGCATCCGTCACCAAAACAATTTTCTCTTTCCCTTTCGTTTTAACCGCTAATTGCACAATAGCAGGATGCAAATGCACACCATCTACAATCAATTCCGCAGTTAATTTTTCAGATAACAATGCGGCGGCTGCCACACCCGGTTCACGATGATGAATACCGCGCATCGCATTAAAAAGATGCGTAGCATGTGTGCAGCCTGACTCAACAGCAGCTAAAGTTTCTTCATATGTCGCATTGGTATGCCCAATCGATGCCACAATTTTTTGCGCGCATAAAAAACGAATCAACTCCAGACTGTTGGGTAATTCCGGCGCGAGCGTTACCATTCTAATTGCATTCAAAGATTTTTCTTGCCAGGCACGAATATAATCTATTTCAGGCCTTAAAATATTTAAAACATTTTGCGCGCCGATTTTTTGCGGCGACAAAAATGGCCCTTCCAGATGCACCCCCAGCAATTTTGCCCCGCGCACTGTGTGCTGCTGCTGCATATATCGGCCAGCATTCTCTAACACTTGGCTAATTTTTTTTGCTGGGGCAGTCATGGTTGTTGCCAGATAAGAAGTCGTTCCTTCTTCTGCTAATGTTTCACTCATTTTTTCAAGCGCAGAAAATGTTCCATCCATAACATCAAAACCATTTGCGCCATGAATATGCACATCAATAAATCCTGGAACGAGATGATAATTTTCAGGAAATAAAATTTTTTCTGTAGACGAAATTTGTTTTGTATGGATCGCCTGAATTTTATTGCCATCAATTATTAAATCAGCATTTTTTATGACGCCGGTTTCTGCATAAATTTGCGGGCCTGAAATAATCATCCTGTTTTTTCACTTTTAAAAAAGTTTTCACGAACCATTAAAATTGCACCATAACTTGCCTCTCTCTCAGGCAAAACTAAACTCGCGCGCACTTCTTCACATAACCAGGGTTCAACAAAAGGTGCAATCCCGCCAAACAAACTACAAGGTAAAGTTTCTTGCTGGAATTTAATTAAAGTCTTAGCAATTTTATCCACTGATTTTGCAGCTCTTTTAATTAAATGCACGCTTAAATTTTCTTTTTGTTTAACGTGTTTTATCACTAAAGGTGCGAGGCGTGCAAATTCACTGGAATTCGCACGATTCGCCCATGTTGTAAATTTTTCAAAATCATGATTAAAAAATTCAAACACATCTTCTGTCAGCGGTGATTTTTCTATTCTTTTATCCAGCCACTGAAAAGTATGACGCGCGGCTTCTAATCCCAACCATGCGCCGCCGCCTTCATCATCCTGCGGAAATCCCCATCCGCCGACACGCATCGATTGGTTTTGTTCAATTTGATAACCTACTACACCTGTTCCGATGACAATAATCGCGCCGTCTTTTCCACCGTGAGCTCCGAGACAAGCAGCATGTGCATCAGAAAAAAGTTGAATGCTTGCAAAAGAATGCGGCTGCGAAAGAAATTTTTTAACGTCATCTGAAATTTCACAACCCGCCAATCCTAATCCTAAATGAAAACGATAAGCTGAATCAGTTAATTGAATAGCCGACTGTTTAAGCGCGTTTTGAAGCGCATGATAAATTGATTCCCAGGATTGCTCAACTGACAAACGAATATTCGCAGGGCCGCCCGTACCTTGGCCGATGACACAACCACGATGATCTTCAATGCGAACCGTTGTTTTTGTCGCGCCGCCATCTACACCAATAAAAATATCATCTGCCAATTTAACCTCGTCGTAAAATATGTGAAACAGGAATACGCACTTCTCCCGCTGGCTGAACAACTGACCCCCAAGCATGCGCAAAAATAATTTCATATGTTAATGGGTAGCGGTCTTCAATTTTTTTTAACTGGATAGATCCTGTGTTTCCCGTTATCATTCCTGTGACTTGCAATTCATGCCATAATTTTTTTGGGTCCTGATAAGTCAAGGTGAAATAATCAACATCCAATACAGGACTGGAAAATCCTGCCTGTGTCAACAAATCACCGACTGTGTGCATGTCCATGAAATGCGGAAATGCCAGCGGCAAATCATGCAATTCACGCAGTGTATCAGGCCCTAAAGAAGTCACGATCAGCAAACCATCGCCACGCAAAACGCGCCGCCATTCAGCAAGCAAGGCTTGCAAACCATCGCACCATGGCAAATTCAAATTCGCCATGATCAAGTCAATGGAATGGTTCTCAAAAGGTAACATCGTCAACGAAGCTTGTAACCAGTCAATTTGTTTGTCACGTTGTCTGGCATATTCCAGCATAGCGGATGAAGGATCGACAGCAATGATTTTCGCGGCAGGATATTTTTGTTTGAGCATGATGGCTGCATTTCCTGTGGCACATCCTGCATCAAGAACCGTGCGCGGTATGAGTGTCATAAAATCCAGGCGTGAAAAAATTTCGTTGAGGACTTCACGCTGCAATACTGACGCTGCTTCATATTCTGCAGGAATGCGAAGCGCTAATAATTCTTCTAATACATTTTGCATACGAGGATTCCCATGATTCATTTTATAAAAAAATTTACGCGCTGGGTTTTGCCGCACGTTTGTATTTTTTGCAAAAACATTTCACATCGCCCTGAAGATTTATGTTCCTCATGTTTACAAAATTTGCCGGTTTTAAAACAAGGCTGTCTGTCTTGCGCCAATGTTTTGCCGCTTGAAAAATCTCAAGCATTTTGCGGTGAATGTTTGCAAAAAAAGCCGCCGTTTGATATTACGCACAGCTTGTTTCTCTATCAACCGCCGGTCCCTAAATTAATCCTGGATTTAAAATTTTATCACGCCTTAACACATGCCAAATTATTAGGAGAATTACTGGCTGAAAAAATTATACATGAATGGTATCAAGAAAGCGCGCTGCCGACCGTTATTATTCCCATGCCATTGCATGTTTCCCGATTAAAAGAGCGTGGATTCAATCAGGCGGTTGAAATCGCACGCCCTATCGCGAAAGCCTTGGATTTGCCGTTAATGATTCATGATGTGGCACGCATTAAACCTACCCTGCCGCAAGCAACATTGTCTGCAGACAAACGAAAAAAAAATGTGAAAAATGCTTTTTTAATTAAAAAATCACTGGAAAACCAGCATGTTGCAGTGGTGGATGATGTGATTACAACGGGGAATACCATGCGGGAATTTTGCCGGATGTTGAAAAGGCGGGGAGCAGGGAAAATCAGTGTGTGGTGTTGTGCGCGAGCATTAAAATTTTAACCTTTATTCTTTGGAGTACAACTGATCCTTATTTTGTATTAAACTTTTCATTAATGTGAGAGGTATAAAACATATGGTCATTGCACTTTTAATCGGAAGAGATGAAAAAGAAAAAAAATCATATGACTGGTTCATCGAGGACATATCCAGACAATTACTGAATCTGGAACCCTCTCTGGATCTTCGTATCTGGCCGGACATAGGCAAAACAGCCGACATTGATTTTGCATTAGTGTGGAGACATCCCCTGGGAGCTTTAAAAAAATTCCCTCATTTAAAATGTATAGGATCATTAAGCGCTGGTGTCGATCATCTGATCACTGACCCTGAGCTCTCAAAAGAAACGCCTATCCTTCGCGTCATGGATCCCCACATGGCAAATGACATTGTGCAATATGTTCTGACTTATGTGCTGCATGATGTAAAACGGGTCAGTCACTGGGAACAACGACAAAAGAAAAAAATCTGGGCAAAACAGCCTCCATTTAATTTTGGCGATAAAACAATTGGAATCATGGGCCTCGGATTCTTAGGCAAAAAAATCGCTGAAGCCTTGCAATTCATTGGATTAAATGTGATTGGCTGGAGCAGTTCACGTAAAAATTTTCCTCACTTAAAAGATTTTGCAGGAAAAGAAGAATTTTTTGATTTTTTATCTCAAACAGATATTCTGGTGTGCATGTTGCCGCTGACGCCTGCCACAAAAAATATTTTAAATCATGACACGTTTTCACAATTAAAACCCAACGCTTGTTTAATCAATTTGGGACGGGGCGAACATCTGCTTGAAAAAGATTTACTGGCAGCACTTGATTCGAAGAAATTACACCACGCTTACCTCGATGTTTTTTCAGAGGAGCCCCTGCCGTCTGATCATCCTTTCTGGGAACATCCAGACATTCACGTCACACCCCATGTTGCCTCTGTCACTCAACCTAAAACAGCTGTGCCGCAATTGTTAAAAGCTTATAAAAAATTGCTGAATGGTGAAGCAGTTGTTAATCTTGTGGATTTAAAAAAGGGATATTGATTTTTATGATCTGACAAACTCTGCAAGCTTTAAATAATTTCCTTTATCTGCTGCTCTCAGCGCTTCAATATAACGTGTTCGCATTGGACCTTCTTTTTCTAATTTTTGATTACTCCACGTAAATCGAGGCTGGCCGGCTTGAATGAGTAAAAAATCAGTCATCAAGCGGGAATGCCTTCCATTTCCATTAGGAAAAGGATGAATAGAAACTAATCTATGATGAAAACGATAAGCAATTTCATCGAAATAAAAACTGTTATTTATGATTTGACAGCGGACATCTTCAAGTAAATTAAGCAACCCAGCTGCAATTTCATACCAAAATACTCCAATATTTCTGCCGGACAAGCGAAATTGCCCGGCCCAAGTCCATGTGTCATCAAACATTTTTTCATGTAACCGTTTTAAAAAATCCAAGGTAAGAAAATCTCGAGGATTTATTGTTAATAACCAGTTTTCTGCTTTTACTATATTTGCAGCTTCCCATTCATTTAATTCAGCTTGGGTTGATATTTGCAAAGGAATTAAACCATTAGCTTCATCGAGATCAAGAGGAGTTGCACCTGGAGCGTACTCAAATTTCATCATTATTTTTTCTTTTTTAATTTTTCAATAAGTTTTTGGAGTGATTTACTCTGCCGTAATTCATTTTTAAAAAAATCAAGCAGTTCAGGATTCTTAAGATTATCCAGCATCCAACGTTGAAAATCGGCATCCAACGATTGCGCCTCTAATGACATTGAATGCGCAACACGATCCATCTGTTCTTTCGCAAGCTGTTTTGCCCTGGTTTCTATCATCGTTTCCAATGTAGCACTGCCTTTCGGCACAATTGCGTAAACCAACTCACATTCGAGTGCATTTGCAGCTTCTTTTAGAGTACGCAATGTAATTGCATCCTCCATTTCCGCATTCTCCAATTGATATACACGAATACGCGTTACCCCCAACCGATTAGCTAATTGTTGCGCCGTCATGTGCAAGGTTGTGCGCAATATTTTTATCCACCCAGCTCTAAGCTTTCCATCCTCATCACGCAATATCTGCCATTTCTTTAGGCGCTTATCAAGCTGCCTTACTGCAAGCATTTGATTTTTAAATGAATTATTCATTTCTACCTCAAAATATATATAAATTACTATACAAACTATATCATATATGTATAGTAATACATATACAAATCAAACAATATTTGTATAGTTTTATATTTACACGCTACCTATTTAAATAATAAACACTAAACTCCAACTCCCCCGAAAACAACTGCCCTGCATCCGAGAGCAGTCTCGACAATGAAAAACTTCCAATCACCACCGTCCACGGCAAATTTCCCAACTGCCCAATAAAATGCGCGACTTGCTGATAATCCCCTTCCAAAACAATTTTAAATGATTGCTTCAAATAATCATTCTCACGGCCAAGGGCCGATGAATTCAGTGATTTTATCTGCAAGTGATCTCTTTTACTCACCGCAATAATTTCTTTTAGTAATTTATCCGAATCGCTATATTTAATGAATTTTTTTTGCCACTCATTCAACATTATTTTCGTTTCAGGAAGCTTAGCCATTTTTTCTTCTAACGAAGTTTCCTGATAATAAAGTTTTTGTAACTGCTGCCTTAATTGCTCACGCTGTTCCCGCCCTGAAATCAATTCTCGTCGAAGCGGCAAAATATCCTGCAAATAAACAAAAACAACAACGCTCGCGCAAACAAACATTATCAGCAAATAATGCCATCGAATTAAAATGCGCTTGAATTTATTCATCCCTTTAATCCTACTTTCAGTTGAAAATATCTTAATTGATTGCTATCACTAATCGCAGTAACAAGCGGATGCACTAAAATCGGGGAATTTCTGATATGGCCCATCCAGGCAATGAGTTCCAAATCAGAATGCGTATAACCATTTATTAAAATCACTCCATCTTGCCAGGACACGCGCGCAAGCGTGATTGTTTGCGGAATAGATTTCGTCAACTCTTTTAAAATTTGCGCGGCTTCTTCATTTTGATGGCGCAGTCGGGTAATAAAATTCAAGCGCATCTGTGAACTCACTATTTTTTGCTGACGTTTTTCATATTCCGCTATATCGAGGATTTTTTCTGTAATCAATAAACGACGCTGAAGGTTTTCTTCTAACTGAAAATTAACCAGCCCGCTTAACATGAGATGCCAAGCAATTAAACCAGCCAGGGTTATTCCAACCCCGCGAAGCAGCGAAGTGAAAAAAATCATATTGTCGATTCCTGAGACACACCCTATAATCCTAACTGCCGAATTTAGGATAATCATAACCCTTCTAAAGAAGAGGAATTTATGCAAAATATATTACCATTTATTAATCATCACTTGGCACTATTTACTGCTCTCGCGATTGTTTTAGTGATATTGATTATTTTAGAGTTTATTAAATTAAAACGCGCTGCTGCACGCGTGACGCCCGCGCAAGTGACACATCTCATTAACCACGATAAAGCCGTTATCCTGGATATTCGAACGACTGATGCCTTTGGTTCTGGTCATATTGTGGGCGCAATCTCACTTCCTTTTAAAGAATTAAAAGACAAATTGAAGAAAATTGAAAAGTTCAAATCACAGCCTATTGTGATAGTATGTGCGACAGGTGCAGAAGCATCGAAAGCGGCTTCTTCATTAACACAACAGGGATTTCAAGTGAAAATACTTGGCGGGGGCCTTCGGGCATGGCGAGATGCTGAAATGCCTCTGGTGAAAGGATAATATGCAAGCAAAAATCATTATTTATACAAAAGCAAATTGTTCTTATTGTGTGTGGGCGAAGCAATTACT
Source organism: Gammaproteobacteria bacterium (assembly GCA_035478255.1). GTDB lineage: Bacteria > Pseudomonadota > Gammaproteobacteria > DSM-16500 > DSM-16500 > DATIJJ01. Next base: position 10,391 of record DATIJV010000051.1, on the reverse strand, counting down.
GGACAATAAAAAAATAAGCTATGAAGAAGTTCGCATTGATAGGGATGATGAGCAGCGCATCCTAATGGAACGCGCGAGCGGGCGGCGCACTGTTCCGCAAATTTTTATAAATGATCAGGCCATTGGCGGTTTTGATGATCTTTCTGCTTTGGAAAAAACCGGTAAACTTGATTTATTAATTCATAAGGAAAAGTAATCATGAAAGATACTGCAACAGAGAATACTCCACATTTTGAAATCCAGCGAATCTACGTTAAAGATTTATCCTTTGAAGCACCTAACACACCCCATACTTTTATTGAAGACTGGAAACCTGAAGTTCAATTGAATCTGGAAAGCAAAAGCAATCGCATTCAGGATAATGTGCATGAAGTCGTATTGTCAGTCACTGCAACTGTGACAACCAGCAAAAAACCAGCATTTATTATCGAAGTGCATTTGGCCGGTGTATTTTTAATGTCGGGTATTCCTAATGATCAAATTCATCAAATGTTAGGCAGCTTCTGTCCGAATATTTTGTTCCCTTATGCACGTGAAGTGATTTCTGACACGGTTGTACGCGGCGGGTTCCCGCAATTGATTCTGGCGCCCGTTAATTTTGATGCTTTGTATGCACAGCACATGGAAAAACAAAAAAGCAATCCTGAGACAGACAGTGAAACGAAAGTTCACTAACAATATACCCATCGTACCTCAAGATGAGATGCTAAAACCCTCAAATTATGGCCGCGCAAGGTATATATGAAAAAAATTCAATCTCAACCCATTGCAGTGTTAGGTGCGGGATCCTGGGGAACCGCTCTTGCGCTGCATTTGTCTCGTCAGAAACAGACAGTGCATCTTTGGGAATACAATAAAGACCAGGCAAAAACTCTGCAAAAAGAACGCGTCAATACGCGTTTTATGCCGGGTTTTCATTTTCCCGATACGCTTCAGGTGTTTGCTGATTTAAAGGAAGCAGTCGCCGGGCTTCAAGATATTTTAATTGCTGTGCCGTCTAAAGCGTTTTATGAAGTTCTGCAAAAACTTAAGCCTTTGCTTTCTTCTTCTGCCAGAATTTTATGGGCGACCAAAGGATTAGACGAAAAAAACTGTCAACTATTGCATGAAGTTGCGCTGAGTGTTCTAGGAAAAGAACGCGCTTATGCAGTTCTATCAGGGCCGTCTTTTGCACAAGAAGTGGCAGCAGGCATGCCGACTGCTGTCGTTATTGCAAGTGAAGATGATGCTTTCATAGAAGATTTATTGACGCGTTTTAACAGCAATATTTTTCGGGTTTATTCCAGTCGAGATATGGTGGGTGTAGAAGTCGGCGGCGTGGTCAAAAATGTGTTGGCGATCGCGACAGGTATCTCGGATGGGATGAAATTTGGGACGAACGCTCGGAGCGCGTTAATTACACGCGGATTAGCTGAAATGATGCGTTTTGGAATTGCTCTGGGCGGACAGGCTGAAACTTTCACAGGCTTGAGCGGCGTGGGTGATCTGGTTTTAACGTGTACGGATAATCAATCCCGGAATCGACGTTTTGGTTTGGCCTTGGGAGAAGGGAAAGATCTGATTGAAGCGGAGCGTGAAATTGGTCAAGTGGTAGAAGGAAAGCGTAATGCGGAATTGATTGTGCGATTAGCGAAGAACCATCAGGTTGAAATGCCAATTACAGAAGGTATCTGGGAAATTTTCTCTGGCAAGATCACGGCGGTTGAAGCTATGCGGCAGTTGTTGGCAAGGGAGCCGAAAACGGAGTATTAATCAATCATACATCAACTGATCCAACGCCGTCATTTCTCCTTTCGGTGTTGATTGCGTCAATTCAAATACCACATCCGTAATACAGAGCATTCGCAAAATATTAGGCGTAATATCATCAAAAACAACCCGCACTCCCAAAATAGAACCTTCCGCTTCTTCAAACGTCACACCAATTCCATAACCCAAACACAATGAGCACAATTGGTCCGCGCGCCTGCTGATTGCTGGTAAAAGTCCGGTGGGAGCAAATACTTCATCGATAGTCATGGGCTTTCCATTTAAACTGAATCGCGAGCCCATCACTCTCACAATTTTTGCGATTTGTTGAGACATATCCATGAAATGACCTCTCTATCTTTTCCACCACGGTTGTGCAATCTTCCGCGGGCCTGCAATATAAGAGCGCAGCCATCGCAAAAAAACTGCGACAGAAAATCCATAACGCTCAAGGCTTGCAAAAAAAGCCGTTGTAATAATCGCCAAAATAAATGTCCACAACTTAATATGAAATAATAAAATCAATAAGGGGAAACAAGCCCGAAAATCAACAAACCATAATCTCACGTTTCTCGCTGAATCTCGCCAATGCGCCATGGGAAATGTCCTCTTGCAAACTCTCTTTAAAGTATAGCAGAATACCTTTAAAATTCGCGTAAATTTTCTGTCAGTATTCGGCGCTGGCATGACAGCGAGGAACTTCCGCCGAATACTTACCCATTTTCTTTTATAGGTGTTTGGAATAAGGAACCTTCTTATGAAGTTAGCAACGTTCACTGCTTTACTCATGATAATTTTGAGCGCTTGCACTTCCACACCGCCGGCAACGAGTTCAATTGATCACACAGAAGCTTCTTTATCCGAGGCATCATATTCTGTCAGCCGCGCGATTTCCAGCCTGTCTGAAACTGCACAAGCTTCCCGTCCCTTGCCGCAACTAGATCCACCGCCCATTCCAGCAAGTTATGGCATGGCTGGTTTAACTTCTGTTGATTGGTCAGGGCCTGTTGAACCGCTCGTCAAACAAATTGCACGCGCGACAAATTACCGCATGCGCGTATTAGGGAGAGAACCCGCGATCCCAGTCCTCGTTACGATTTATGCCAAAAATACGATGATCGCCGATATTATTCGCGACGTTGGTTTTCAATGCGGCCGGCGCGCAGCCGTGGTAATATTTCCAGATAGCCGGGTGATTGAATTGCGTTATGCAAAAAATTAATGAGTATTAAAACATGAAAGAACACGCGCTTATAGCAATCATGATAATCAGTTTGCTGACCGCGTGTACGCATAGTCAAAAAAATATTGATCCAGTGAATATTAATGATCTGGAAAATATGTCTGTTGATACAAAAGGTGTGCCTGCTGAAACAGAAGTCAGTCAAATTCGTTTAAAAGCCCTGGAAGATACAGCCATGAGCTTAGGCGCACAAGGCGGTCTCGCCTGGGCTTCGCAGCAAATCAATCGACGTACAAACAAAGACCGATGGTATCTGGAAACAATTTATAATTTTAATGGAATGATGTTAAGTCACGGCGTGCTGCCTCCTGTGTTAGAAGAAGGCAATAACAGCTTAAATCTGGCAGATCCCAGCACGATCCGTATCGCGGATAAAACTTATAAAATCGTACAGCAAGCGCGCTTTGCGACCACACCGCCAAACTGGCGGGAATACATCTGGCTACCCTTTAATAAACCTGAAATGCCTAACAAGGTTTTATTGCCTCGCACCAGTGAAGAACGGGAATTATGGCGAAAAAGTATTAAAATCGGCTGGGAAAAAGGCATTGAACAGGCGTACAGTATTTTTCAGCAAAGTCTCGCGCGTTTAAAGCGCGATTATAATGGCATGGTTCTCTATCGAAAATTATTACAACAAAAAATGGTAAGCGCGCCTTATGTTTCCAAAACAGAATTAGGTGTGACAGGTGACGGATCAGATATGCGCATTAACGATCAGGTATTGCGTATTACTGAACTGCCAAAACTCCAAACTGACAGCAACGGCTGGAAAGCTATCGTGGTAAAAGAAAATGATGAGTGAATTTTTATATCCCCAAGAACCGATTCGCATCTCAATTGAAGCCGTGAATGAGATTTTAATTCATTGTGTAAAATTAGGCGCATCGGATATTACATTTCAAACAAATGAACCCATTTTTGCGGAAATTTACGGGCGCTTGCGTAAAGTGACGCGTCGTAAATTATCGAATACAGAATTAGGCGAGATTATTAATGCGATGTATGGTCCAAACGCAATAGCGCAAATCATGGCAGGAAAAGATATTGATACCCATTATGAAATTCGCCCAAATCGTTCAGACCGTTATCGATTTCGTATTAACGGGACCGGCTGCCAGGTAGAAGGCAATGATGGCGTGCAAATTACTGCGCGCACGATTCCAAGCGATCCACCCAAATTAGCGAGCATGAATTTACCTCAGAATATTTTAGATGCACTGGCACCCGAACAAGGTGTGGTGTACATCACGGGAGCAACTGGTTCGGGTAAGAGTACATTGTTGGCCGCGATTATTCGTGACATTACAGAAGGTGCAGAGAGTAATCGTAAAGTTTTAACGTATGAAGCACCGATTGAATTTGTTTATGACAGCGTGGAAAAAATTTCAAGCATTGTCAGTCAATCTGAAATTCCACGGCATTTGCCGAGTTTTGCGGCAGGTGTACGAAACGCCTTGCGTCGAAAACCGCGATTGATTCTGGTGGGTGAAGCGCGCGATGCAGAAACGATCAGTGCAGTGATGGAAGCGGCAATGACAGGCCATCCCGTTTATACGACTTTACACAGTAATAGCGTAGCTGAAACACTGCGTCGTCTGGTTATTACTTTCCCGCCAGAAGAACGTCAAGGGCGGACGATTGATATTATCGAAACGATTCGACTGGTGATCTCGCAGCGATTGGTGCCGACAATTGATGGTAAACGGACTGCGCTGCGTGAATATTTGGTTTTTGATGAAAAAATACGAGATATTTTGCTGGAAGTGAATACGGAAGAAGTGACAGCGAAAGTCCGTCAGTTAGTCAAAGAGTTTGGGCAAACAATTGAAGCTGATGCGAAAGAGAAATTGGACGCAGGATTGATTACTGAGCGTCAGTATCATGTGATAGCGGAACAGAGTGTGCGGGAAGATAAGGATGCGGGAGTTAAGACATGATTTTTTAGGATGGTGGGCACGGCTGAAAAGCGCCTTTGCCCACCCTACTGCGCTGTAACATTAATTTTTTATACCTCCTTCCCCTTTCCCCTTCCTCCACAAAAAGCATGTGGAGGAAGGGGGACGTTCTAATTTAGCACATCTATATCGACGCGAAAAGCATGCGGGAGGAAGGGGGACTCTCCGATATAGATTCGCTTAATTAGAACGTCCCCCTTCCTCTAGCGGTGCTTTTCCGCTGGAGGAAGGGGAAAGGGGAAGGAGGCGCTTTACCTTGGGATTCCTGTCGCTTTCGACAGCAGCTGTGTTTCAGTAAATTGATTACCGACCACTAACAATGTATTTGTCATCGCCTGCGTTGACAATAATTCTTTCTGTGTCTGCAATAACTGAGTCAACAAAACATACGTCTGCGAATTATACATCAAAATCTGCCGTAACACCGTTCCGATATTTTCACTCGCGACTTCAGCAAACCAGTCCGAATTACTTGCCTGCTGCATCAGCGCATCTTGCTGCTTCGAAAGCGGATTTCCATTCGTTGCATCAGCGTACATCTGGCTTAAAACATAAGAATTATAAGTCTGTATCGCTGAAACAGTTGCGTAATAATCGTTATATTTTGCTTTGTAAACAGGATCACCTTTCCATTTTTCATTAGGCGTATCATGAGTGATCTTTAATCCGGCAACGTTTTTAATATAATTTAAAGCGGGATTCACACTTTTATCTTTTTCTTTTCTAGGATCAGGATTGACATACGGTGATCCCAGCATGGTTTGATAAGTAAAATCATTGATAAAATTAACATCTGCAGGATCGACATTTTTTAAATAATCTTGCGTCAACTGCATCAGCAAGGTTTTTTGCAGCGTGGAATTCTGCACGGCTGTATTCGTTGCCGTAGCAAAACTGGACTGAAGTTTCGCCGTCGTTTCTGAAGTATCAGGCATCATCCAGCTATTCAAAATAACCAACATACTAAAAACAGATCGATTAATGTAATAAGTTGCCTGGGCGGTATCATAAGTATATTGCACAATATAGGCTAGATAGGTTTCTACCAGGCTCTGTCCTTTCGCAGGCAAAGCAACAGCAGCACTCATGGCAAGCACTGCAGCACTGATTGCAGTCAGCTTTTTGATGCGAGATTTCAATTTAGACATCCGCTAAGCTCCTTCACAAAAAATTAATATTTAATGTTCCAGCCTCCGCCCGATGATGATGACGTTCCACCGGTATTGTTAGGCGTTGGACTTGTTCCAAATCCCGTATAAACCTGGCCTTGACTAGGCGCAGGCTGAGAAGAAAGCGGCGCAGAAGTTGACGTTGGGGGCGGTGGTGGTGGAGCTGGAGCTGCCGCCGTTTCAGGTGCAGCTGCTGGAAGTTCTTCTCTAGGAGCACTAGGCGGCCCCAATGCTTCCGGCGAAGATGGACTTGCACTTTGTGCAGGCAGCGAGGCAGCAGGTTCCACTTTTTGTATCTGATTTAATTTCGGCGCCTTGGGCGCTGACATCGGAAAAGGAGACTGGCCCTCCTGATCTTTTAAAGCACTTTGTGCCTGCCGCACCAATTCTTGTTGTACCTGTTTGCTTTTTTCCGAAACTTTGCTTTTAAATTCATCTGATGTTAATGCAGGGGCAGGCTTGTTATCAGTTTGTCCTGCAGGTGGTGCTTTGGTCGTAGTCTGAAAAGAAAAAAGCTGGGCATAAGCCGCTGATGCTGCAAAACAGGCGATAATAACTCCGAATAATTTAGACATGTTCCTGCTCCAATGCTTTTAAGATAATTTCAAATCGTTGGGAAGAAAATACACGTGCCAATAAACGTAATCGCTCAAAAACAATATTGCGTCTTAAAAATAATCCTGCTAATGGATTTTCTGGCGTATTATTTTCTTCAGCATACATCAATACCTTGGAAGCCGATCCCGGATCGATGGTATCAATCGCTTGCAAAAGTCTAAGAATACGTGAAGTTTTAATGTGGGCACATAATGCAATGAATTGTTCTTCTTTGCTTAACTCAAAGCGGGTAATTTTATCCAGATTGCTGCCCAATAAATTGACTGCCTGCTCGAGACCAGGATCACCATCCAGCGTCCAAGCTTCAACAGTTTCCATAAACGCAATGACTCGATAAATCATTGGGTCTTCATAGTTTTTCCAGAAATCGTGAGCAGACTGTAAATCAAGTGAAGGCATAGCGCGCTTCCTAAAAATTACACTATACTGTCAGTATAATGACAACACATTCAATTGTCGTTGATTTTGTTGTTTATTTAAAATATCAGACAAGGATTGTTTTTTTTCTATGTGGATGATAATGTTTAATTTATAACAGAGTGATGACTATATGCCATTAAAAGATGTGGTGAAAGTTTCACGCAAAACGTTTTTTAATCCAAGGGGTTGGCTGGGTTATGATATGTTAAAAACCCAGTTTAAAACCAGCTGGGAAGTTATTAAAAACCTCTATTCTCCGCCCCAAGCAGGTACCCCTGAAACCTTTGAGAATGCAAGCAGCCGCTTCAAATTAACCGATACTCAACTTGCAGCTATCTCTAAAAATTTCCGCATGTACACTATCATTTTTGTAAGCTGTGCTGTTTTGACCTTCCTTTTTTCTTTTTATTTGCTGTTTACTCACGGAACGTTTGCCGGTTTCGTCATTGGAATTTCCACAACAGCCGTATTTTTAGCTTATGCGTTTCGCTATAGCTTTTGGCGATTTGAAATCACCCATCGGAAATTAGGCTGCACATTTAAAGAATGGTGGAGTGGAAAACCACTCAGCAAAGAGGACACGCGCCATGATTGATCTTTTCAACATTCCGCAAAATGACCAGTCTGTTGCTTATCTTGGGCAGATTTTCGGAATGGTTGGCAGTGTTTTACCGGTAGCAGAACCTACCTTACTGGTCGGCATGATGTTTAAGACCCTAAACACCATGGTGCTGACAATCGGTGCATTTATGGTCCTCTACGTCACCGTCGTCGGTCTGTTAAAAACCGCGCAGGAAGGAGAGTTTTTAGGCCGCCAATGGAATTCTCTGTGGGTACCTTTGCGGACTGTCATGGGAATTCTCGCTTTATTCCCAACGTCAACCGGTTATTCGGCCATACAAATTATTATCATGTGGCTTATCCTGCAGGGAGTAGGCGCCGCGGATGTGCTATGGTCAAGAGTCATTGACTATGTCAGTGTCGCCGGTTCACCTTACTCGGCCGTGAATTCTGCTTCCCTCAATCCATCCAACATTCGTCCGCAAATGATAAGCCTCTTTAGGGCATTGGTTTGCCAGGCGAGCGCCAAAGCAACTTATGCACCCATTGATGTGAGCCCTTCAGGAGGGACAGGCGCAATAAAATATTATTGTAATGGGAACCCTCCTAATCAGAGCTTCTGCAATCAAAGTGAATCGGAAATGCTGGATCCCTTACGCCCGCCAACTCGCAGCGCGGGATTTGTTGCAAGCTACCCCATTGGGCCGGACGGTCAGTGCGGTGTATTAGCCTATTGCGACATGAATGTTGATTGTGCGAAAAAGAGCCCCACTGAAACAGATTCAGGACAATGTCTTGCCTGTAAAGCACAGCGATCAGCCTTGCAAGCCATCGTTCCCACTCTGGGCTCAATCGCCAACAAATTTGTTGATCTCGATTATCAATACGCCAAATTTTATGAAGCAAAACCGAAAATAACCGAGCGGGCCCCAGAAGTCCCTGACTTTATCCAGGAATATTGTTCAGCCAATGGCATAGAGCCGGCACAATGCTGCGCGCCTTTTTCTGCGGGCTGTGCTGCAACTTCTCAAACATTTCCAAGAGATTTCCCGGAAAATCCTACCGGCAAAAATAATTATACCGATACCAGTTATAATACGGCTGCTCCCTTGAAACCTACAACGGCTGCAACAGATTTATATATGAAATATTCATTGGGAGCTTACCTGAATGGATCAGATTTCATTAATGCGGCTGTGGGTGAATATACGGCAGCACTGGTTGCCGCAGTTGCACAAGGCATTGAAAATGACATACAAGCAGGAGCTAAGAACTGGCGCAACCCCCATGATGCTGACTGGGCAACTGTCGCTAATAGCGCCAAAGGAAATGGCTGGATAATGGCAGGTGCTTTTTATTATAAAATTGCGGCAATAAACAGAAAAAACGTGGATGCCTTGCAAGTCAAATTTGAGATGCCCATTGTGACTTCTCCACTCAGTGAGTATCGCAATAATTATACTGCTGTTTACAATATGCTTAGCGTCATGACCGGTACCAATGCAGGCAGTGCAAGCTTTTCCAGCGCTCCGGGCGGGTCAGATATTACTTATGCATTAGGTGCATCAGCATCAAGTTTACTCGCGAGCTGGATGAACAGTTTGCAATACAACACAACAAACGCAACAAACCCGCTGGTCTCCATGGCAGTCTTCGGTTATCAAATGATGGTGACAGCTCAGACATTATTTTTTGTTATTACAGCTGCTATCGTTCTCGCCGTTGGATTCGGCACCATTAATGTCATGTTCGTTGGTACAGGCTTAACCATGAACCCGATAGGTGAAGCGATAAAATCACTCATAGGCTTGGTCAGCCCCTTCTTTATACTTTTAATTGGAGCACTTTTTTCAATCGGTGCGCTGCTGGGAATGTACGTCCCACTGATACCTTATATGGTCTTCACCATGGGCGGAATTGGCTGGCTGCTTGCAACCGTTGAAGCCATGGTGGCAGGCCCTATTATTGCACTGGGTATATTAAGTCCAGGCGGCCAGCATGATATTTTAGGACGCGCGGAGCCTGCCTTAATGCAAATATTTAATCTCTTCCTGCGCCCAAGCCTGATGATTATCGGCATGATGGTTGCCATGTTAATGTCCATTGTAGTGGTTCGTTTTGTCAATACAGGATTTCTGGCTGCAGTCACGACGATTGGAGGCGGCGGTTTGTTTGAGCAGATCATATTTATTGCGATTTATACATCGTTTATTGTGACAGTACTGAATAAAGCATTCTCGCTGATTTATGTGATTCCAGAAAGAGTATTGACGTGGATTGGCGGGCCGGCGGTTTCATACCAAGAAGGAGAGGCATTACAAGCGGCCAAACAGGCTGTGGAAAGCGCAGGCGGCGCTGCAACAGGCGCAGCCAAAGAAACAGGCGGCGGTGCGATGCATGCTGGTATGGCAACAAAATATGCGAGGAAGGAAGGGAAAGGTAAAAGTGCTGTGGTTAAATCTGAGGGAGGAGAAAGCGGCAAAAGTGGAGGCAATGAGCCGGATGGTTAATTTTTTACCTCCTTCCCCTTTCCCCTTCCTCCAAGAAGAGCACTTGGAGGAAGGGGGACGCTCTAATCCAGCGCATTTTGTATCGAAGAGCCCCCTTCCTCTAGCGGCGCCTTCCCGCTGCAGGAAGATACTGACATACATGAGCATTTTTTACGAAATTTTC
>DATIJV010000050.1:0-14630 GCA_035478255.1 Gammaproteobacteria bacterium | reverse complement strand
TTATCATTTGGGTGGATCCCGGACATTAACTCACTCTAAATTCGCGAAAAGCGCGAATTAAGAGTGAGTAAATTCCGGGATGACAACCAATGGGGCTGAGCTATTACGACCGATTCTACCGCTTTTTAAACAAAATAAACTAATTGATGACACGCCCTAAAACTCTTCCTTAACTATACTTGCAATCTGATTAGCTAACGCTTTCACCTGTTTTTTATCTTTTCCCTCAACCATCACCCGAATCAAAGGTTCCGTTCCAGAACGCCGCAAAAGCACCCTGCCCATTTTACCCAATGTCTTCTCCGCTTCTTGCAACACAGCCGCTATTCGTGAATTTGTGATCGGGTCTACATTTTGTGTCACTTTGACATTTATCAAAATTTGAGGGTATTGATTTAAACCTTTTGTTAATTCTGCTAATGACTGATTTTTTTGCCGCATGGTAGATAACACTTGTAATGCAGTGATAATACCATCGCCCGTTGTACTCGCATCCGAACAAATAATATGGCCCGAGGGCTCACCACCTAAATGCCATTTGCGTTTTGTTAATTCTGCCATGATATAGCGATCACCTACCGGAACACGCAAAAATTCAATTCCCATATTTTGCATTGCCAGTTCCAAGCCTAAATTTGACATGACCGTTCCAACAACACCGCCTTTCAATGTACCTAATTCATGACGATGTTTTACAATAATATACAAAAGTTCATCGCCATTTAATGTAGTCCCTTTATGATCAACCATGATGAGACGATCAGCATCACCATCGAGCGCAAGTCCAATATCTGCTTTTTCCCGCAAAACATGTTGTCTTAAAATATCCGTAGAAGTCGCGCCGCATTCAAAATTAATATTAAGGCCGTCCGGTTCCGTCCCAATTTGTATAACCTCAGCCCCTAATTCCATAAAAACACTGGGAGCAATGTGATAAGCCGCACCATTCGCACAATCCACTACGATTTTTAAGCCATTTAAAGTGATGTCAGAGGCAACTGTACTTTTGCAAAATTCAATATATCGGCCTGGCGCATCAACAATACGAATCGCTTTTCCTAATTGTGCAGAATCCACTGTCGTCATCGGTTGTTCAAGTTGTTCTTCGACCGCCGCTTCCAATTCATCTGGAAGTTTCATACCTTGAGCGGAAAAAAACTTGATGCCATTATCATAATAGGGATTATGCGAAGCACTGATGACAATTCCTGCCTGTGCACGCAATGTACGTGTTAGGTAAGCAATCGCGGGTGTAGGCATGGGGCCCAAGAGATGAATATCAACTCCCGCTGCAGCCAAGCCTGCTTCTAAAGCGGATTCAAACATATAACCCGAAATGCGGGTATCTTTACCAATTAAAACTTTTCCAGAACCCTGCTCTTGGCGAGCCAACACTTTTCCAACTGCCCAGCCTAATTTCAAAATAAAATCAGGCGTGATAGGCCATACACCCACCCGCCCGCGTATACCGTCTGTACCAAAGTATTTACGCTGTCCATCCTTGGGAAGAATAACTTTGCTATTCTTCATGTGCTGAACGAAGCCCTTCATCATCATTGCGTTTAGTCACAGTATCATTTTGAGATTCAATTTGTGGAGAAACTGTTGTTTTTTGCTCATCAACAGGGTTATCAGCGCGCCAGGAAGAAACTTCTCTTATAGGGCGTCCCGCCATAACATCTTGGATCTGGTCAAATCCAATTGTTTCAAACTTGATAAGCGCCTGAGCCATCATGTGCAATCTTTCAAGATTATCTCTTAAAATCTGTTCTGCGCGTTTGTAATTTCGATCAATAATCTCATGAACTTCCTGATCGATAACACCAAAAGTCTTTTCAGAAATTTCTTTATGGCGCGCAACCGCATGCCCTAAAAATACTTCTTTTTCATCATCTCCAAATGTCAAAGGACCGAGTTTCTCAGACAATCCCCATTTTGTAACCATATTGCGAGCAAGCTCAGTCGCTTTTTGAATATCGTTTGAGGCACCCGTCGTCACTTTGCTAGGCCCAAAAATAATAAGTTCTGCAATACGTCCGCCAAACAAGCTGGATATTTTGCTCTCCAGATGTTCTTTGCTATAACTATATTTATCACCTTCGGGTAAAAACATCGTCACACCTAAAGCGCGCCCACGAGGTATAATCGTTACCTTATGCACTGGATCATGTTCAGGCACCAATAATCCCACAATCGCATGGCCTGCTTCATGATAAGCCGTCAATTTCTTTTCTGATTCTGACATGACCATCGAGCGGCGTTCAGCGCCCATAATAACTTTGTCTTTCGCTTTTTCGAATTCATCCATACCAACAGCACGTTTGTTAGCGCGAGCCGCAAACAAAGCCGCTTCATTAACAATATTGGCCAAATCAGCGCCGGAAAATCCTGGCGTACCCCGCGCAATGACAGCTGCATCCACATCATTTGCTAAAGGAACCTTGCGCATATGAACTTTGATGATTTGTTCACGGCCTCGCACATCAGGCAAGCCCACCACGACTTGGCGGTCAAAACGGCCGGGACGAAGCAAAGCGTTATCTAACACATCAGGCCTATTGGTTGCAGCAATGACAATCACGCCTTCATTACCCTGGAATCCATCCATCTCGACCAGTAATTGATTTAAAGTTTGTTCACGCTCATCATGGCCGCCGCCCAAACCCGCGCCGCGATGACGCCCAACCGCATCAATTTCATCAATAAAAATAATACAGGGCGCCTGTTTTTTGGCTTGCTCAAACATATCACGAACACGAGAAGCGCCAACGCCTACAAACATTTCTACAAAATCTGAACCCGAAATAGTGAAGAAAGGCACTTTTGCCTCCCCAGCAACTGCTTTCGCCAACAAAGTTTTACCTGTGCCCGGAGGGCCTACTAACAAAACTCCTTGCGGAATTTTCCCGCCTAATTTCTGGAATTTGCCGGGATCACGTAAAAACTCAACCAGTTCTTTCACTTCTTCTTTAGCTTCTTCCACACCTGCCACATCAGCAAATGTCACTTTAACCTGATCTTCTCCTAACAATCGTGCACGGCTGCGGCCAAATGAAAATGCGCCTCCGCGCCCGCCTCCCGCCTGCTGACGTAAGACATAAATCCAGATTGCAAATAAGATAATCCAAGGTAAAAGGTTAAGAAGGTGGACAAGAATACCAGGTTGTTCTGGGGGTTTGCCTTTGATATTTACCCCTTTATCCGTTAATTCTTTCAGCAATTGCGTATCATTGGCCATGGGTAAATAGGTTGCAAAACTTTTCGTATTATTTTGCATCGTACCTGTTAATTCCTGGTCGGTAATGGTGACAGAACTGACATTACCCTGACGAACTTCATTGAGAAAAGAAGAATAACTGATTCGTTGTTCAGCCTCGCGGCGCGGTCCAAAAATATTAAACACGGAAACCAGGATGATCCCAGCTACCATCCATAAGAGTATCGTTTTGATCGTGTCATTCACCTTGCGGACCTCTAGACAATAATAATTTAATGATACCTGAAGTACTACTTTCTTGCCAACAAATACACTTCATTTGAACGATCCCGCGAAGCTTTTGGCTTGCGAATAATAACTTTTTTAAAATGCCGTCGAAGTTCTATTAAAAATTCATCAAATCCGACACCTTGAAAAACTTTAACTAACAGGCTGCCCTCATCATGTAGAACTTGATTCGCCAGATCAAGCGCTAATTCGGCCAGCTCAATAGAACGCGGTTGATCTACGCTGTTAATGCCTGTCAAATTGGGCGCCATGTCAGACACGACCCAATCACTTTTAGCATCGCCCAGATGTTGCAATAATTCATTTAAAACAGTTGGATCAGCAAAATCGCCTTTGATAAATTCAACACCCAGTAAAGGTTCCATTGGCAGAATATCCAAGGCAATAACTCGGCCTTTTTTTCCGACCCATTTGGTAATGACTTGCGACCAACTGCCCGGTGCTGCACCCAGATCAATGACTGTCATCCCGGGTTTAAATAATTTATCGCGTTCTTGTAATTCCAGTAATTTGTAAACAGCCCGTGATCGATAACCTTCTTGCTGCGCCCGCTTAACATAAGGATCAGAAAAGTGCTCTCTCAACCAGCGGCGGCTACTTTTACTGACGGGCATTATAAATGCTCAACTTCAATAATTTCATATTCAATTATGCCGTCTGGCGTCTGAACCTCAACTACGTCGCCTTCATATTTACCTATCAGCGCTCGAGCAATAGGCGAAGTCACAGAAATCTTATTGAGATTAATATCAGCTTCATCTTCACCTACAATTTTGTAACTGACTTCTGACGAAGTGTTCACATTGATTAATTTGACTGTAACACCAAAAATAACTTTGCCCGAATTTTCAATTTTCGTCACATCAATAATCTGCGCGTTAGATAACTTACCTTCAATTTCCATGATGCGGCCTTCCACAAAACCTTGCTGTTCGCGGGCAGCATGATATTCAGCATTTTCTTTCAAATCACCATGCGCTCGTGCTTCAGCAATAGCATTGATAATCCGGGGACGCTCAACACTTTTTAAACGTTGCAATTCTTCGCGCAATAAATCTGCGCCCAATACGGTCATCGGTACTTTAATCATGTTGTGCCTCTAAAGCTTCATGTCTTCGAAAAATTTTTTCACTTTATCAAACCAGGAACTCGAGCGGGGATTATGTTTATTATCCACAGATAAAGTTTTTTCAAACTGGTTTAATAATTCCTTTTGTTTGTGCGTCAAATTAATAGGTGTTTCCACCATGACTTTACACAGCAAATCGCCGGATCCACCTCCGCGCACAGACGGCACTCCCATACCCTTCAAGCGAAACACTTTTCCTGATTGGGTTTCAAGTGGAATTTTTAATTTAATTCTGCCAGTCAGCGTAGGAATATCCAATTCTCCCCCTAACGCCGCTGCGACAAAACTGATGGGAACTTCACAATGCAAATGGGTCCCATCACGATCAAAAATTTCATGCTGTTTAACAGCGATTTGCACGTATAAATCACCCGCAGGTGCACCAGGTTCGCCAGCTTCGCCTTCTCCGCTTAAACGAATTCTGTCGCCTGTGTCCACGCCAGGCGGTATTTTGACCGATAATTTCTTCGTTTGCTTACGCCTTCCCTTCCCGCGGCATTCTGCACAAGGATCCAGTATCAATTGTCCTTTACCCCGACAAGAAGGACAAGTTTGCTGCACTGAAAAAAATCCCTGTTGAATGCGAATTTGTCCATAGCCGCCGCAATCATTACAAGTCACAGGAGACGCGCCTTTACGTGCACCGCTGCCCGAGCATTCCGTGCATAAAACCTGGGTCGGAACAGCAATTTCAACGGTAGTTCCTAAAACTGCATTTTCTAAGGAAATTTCCAGATGATAGCGTAAATCCGCTCCGCGCTGAGGACCACTACGGCCGCCGCTAAAAATATCGCCGAAAATATCACCAAAAATATCGCTAAAATTCACACCGCCCATGCCAGCTGCACCGCCAAAACCACCGGCATCATGAGCGCTATGACCAAATTGATCATAGGCAGCACGTTTTCGATTGTCGGAGAGCACTTCATAAGCTTCACGAATTTCTTTAAATTTTTCTTCTGAAACTTTATCGTGAGGATTTCGGTCGGGATGATGCTTCATGGCGAGACGACGAAAAGCTTTTTTGATTTCCTCATCACTTGCATTTCGTGAAATGCCTAAAATTTCATAGTAATCGCGTTTGGTCATGGGTTTGGGTTCGTAAATTATTATTTAAGGTAAACTGAACTAAAGCGTCATCCCCGTTAGAAGCATGCAAGGATAACGCTCTAATCAACACTCAATCGGCATCAAACGCCATTCTATTTTTTGTCGTCCTTCACTTCTTCAAACTCAGCATCAACAACTGTATCACCTTTCTCTGGTTTTCCCTGATCAGAAGGTCCTTGCGCTTCGGCACCCGGCTGCCCGCCTGGTTGTTGCTGTCCTGCACTATACAATTTTTCTGCCATTTTGGAAGAGGCGTCTGTCAAATCTTTGGTTTTCGCTTCAATTAAATCCTTATCATTGCCTTTCACTGCTTCTTTCAAAGCTTCAATTGCGTGCTCAATAGATTTACGCTCATCTTCAGATACTTTATCGCCCGCTTCTTTTAATGACTTGGAAACAGCATGAATCATATTGTCCGCTTGATTTCGCACACCAACCAATTCATGGAATTTACGATCTTCTGCCGCATGCGTTTCAGCATCTTTTACCATATTTTTAATTTCATCTTCAGATAAGCCGCTTGATGCTTTAATCACAATAGATTGCGCTTTTCCAGTCGCCTTGTCTTTTGCAGAAACATGCAAAATACCGTTTGCATCAATATCAAATGTCACTTCAATTTGCGGCATGCCACGCGGCGCTGGCGGAATATCCTGCAAATCAAATCGTCCTAATGATTTATTTGCCGAAGCCATTTCGCGCTCGCCTTGCAAGACATGCACAGTCACAGCGGTCTGATTATCTCCAGCAGTCGAAAAAGTTTGGGTTGCTTTAGTCGGAATTGTCGTGTTTTTTTCAATCAGTTTGGTCATCACACCGCCCAATGTTTCAATTCCCAAAGAAAGCGGAGTCACATCAAGCAGCAAAACATCTTTCACCGCACCCGACAGAACAGCACCTTGTACCGCTGCACCAATCGCAACCGCTTCATCTGGATTCACATCGCGGCGAGGTTCTTTATTAAAGAATTTTTTAACGGTTTCCTGGACCATCGGCATGCGGGTTTGACCCCCGACCAGAATGATATCTACAATATCTTCAATTTTAACGCCTGCATCTTTAATGGCTATTTTGCATGGCTCAATGGTACGTTGAATTAAATCTTCTACCAAAGATTCCAGTTTTGCCCGTGTAATTTTGATATTCAAATGTTTCGGCCCGCTGGCATCTGCAGTAATATAAGGCAGATTGACATCGGTTTGCTGAGCAGAAGAAAGCTCAATTTTGGCTTTTTCTGACGCTTCTTTTAAACGCTGCAAAGCAAGCGGATCATTACGCAAATTAATTCCCGAAGTTTTCTTGAATTCATCAATCAGATAATTAATCAGGCGCAAATCAAAATCTTCACCGCCAAGGAAAGTATCACCATTTGTCGATAATACTTCAAACTGATGTTCGCCATCGACTTCGGCAATTTCAATAATAGAAATATCGAATGTACCGCCGCCCAAATCGTAAACCGCAATTTTGCGATCGCCAGGTTTTTTATCCAGACCAAAGGCTAATGCTGCAGCAGTTGGTTCGTTAATAATACGACGAACTTCCAAACCTGCAATGCGGCCGGCATCTTTTGTCGCTTGACGTTGTGAGTCATTGAAATAAGCAGGAACGGTGATCACGGCTTCGGTCACAGGATGCCCTAAATAATCTTCTGCAGTTTTTTTCATTTTCATGAGGACTTGCGCAGAAATTTGCGGCGGAGCAATTTTTTTATTACCCAACACTTCGACCCAGGCATCGCCATTATCCGCACGAATAATTTTATACGGTACGATTTCTTTATCTTTTTTAACAACTTCTTCATCATAACGACGGCCAATTAGACGTTTTGCCGCGTAAATGGTATTTGCAGGATTGGTTACGGCCTGACGTTTAGCAGGCTGGCCTACTAAAACTTCGCCGTTATCCTCCAGGTACGCAACAACGGATGGCGTTGTGCGATCACCTTCTGGATTTTCAATGACGCGCACCTTATCACCTTCCATTACGGCGACACAGGAATTGGTTGTACCCAAATCGATACCTATAATTTTATTTGTTGCCATGTCATTCTCCACCAAGAGATTATTGAATTATTTTATATATAGGGGCTTTTTATTCAGTTTCAATATCCTTTTATCATTTTGCTACGACAACCAAAGCTGGGCGAATTAATCGATTATTCAACAAATAACCTTTTTGTAGGACAGAGAGAACAATATTAGGCGCCACATTAGGGTCCGTTTCCATTGAAACGGCTTGATGAAATTCAGGGTTAAACGGTTTCGATTGTGGATTAACCTGTTCAACACCAAATTTGCTGAACGCTGCATAAATCATTTTAAGCGTCAAATACACTCCATCCAGTAAAGTACCTGAGCCGGAATCTTCATCCTCATGGGCCGCTACAGCTCGTTCCAGACCATCCACAATGGGCAGAAGTTCAAGAATAAATTTCTCCAGCGCATACTTATGTGCATTAGAGACATCGCGTTCTGCACGACGCTGCATATTATCCATTTCAGCCTGAAAGCGCAGTAAGCGGTCCCAAGACTCTTCAGCTTTTTGCTCTGCCTCAGTTAATTTTTTTTGCAGCTCTTCATAAGATAAATGTTCCAACTCTGGCCGTTCTTCGACTTCGGCACCTGGGCCATCCATATCAGCATCTAACTGGCGATTGAGTGATGCGGTACTTCCCGCTTTTTTATGATGAGATGGCATGTTGACCTCCATTATTAGTTTATATTATTCCTGATTCAAGGCAGCCGATAATAATTTTGCGGTAATATCCACTGCTGAAATAACTCGTTCATAAGGCATACGTTTTGGGCCGATCACCCCTAAACTTCCCACCAGCTGGCCATTGACTGAATAAGATTGAGCGATAATACTGCAATCATCAAATGCCTGGCAACCCGATTCCTTACCAATAAAAATTTGCACGCCTTCTGCTTCTAACGCCTGGTCTAATAAATTCAGCACTTCCTGTTTTTCTGAAATCGCATTAAACAATAACCGCAAGCGTTCGAGATCAGCCTCTCGTGTATAATTTAACAAATTATTTTGCCCTGCAATCAGATAATCTTTATTATTTTCATGTGTATTGATGAATGCTTTATTCGCAACATCAATCGCGGTTTGCAGCAGCCGCGCCATATGATCACGATCTTCGCGCAATCCTACCGAAATATCCTGGCGAATATTCAAAAGATCTTTACCAACAAAATGCGTGTTAAGATAATTTGCTGCTTCCTGTAATTCACTGTGCGAGTAAACGCGATCAGTATAAATAATGCGGTTTTGGACTTCGCGATTATTCAATACCAGAATAACCAGCACACGATTGGAAGATAGCGGTAAAAATTCGACTTGCCGGAGCTCTGTACGATTTCGCCGCGGCAAAGCAACAATACCAGTCAACTGCGTCAAACTGGACAAAACCGTCGACGCTGATTGCAATAAATGAGATAATCCCAAATCGGGATTGAGCTGGTCTTGCAATTCCTGAACATCAATTTTATCTAAGGGTTTGACCATCAATAAATTATTAACAAATAAACGATATCCTTGCGAAGTAGGAATTCTGCCAGCTGATGTATAAGGTGATGATAAATAACCAGCCTCCTCCAAATCCGCTAAAATATTACGAATCGTCGCTGGGCTTAAACCCAGAGCATATTCTTCCGCGAGGGTTTTTGATCCAATAGGATTACCATCTTGAATATAACGTTCAACCAAAATTTTTAATACGTGCTGGGCACGATGATTGACTGGTGTCTCGCTCATAACTCACCTATGATAACTGGCATATCAGTATAGCTTAAGGAAGTAGCATGGTCACTCAATTTAAAAACATCGGTATCGTTGGACGCGTCAAAAATCCAGGCGTTAAGGAAACGCTTAAAACCCTCATCGCTTATCTGCAAAAACTGGAAGTAAACTTTTTTCTTGAAGAGGAAACAGCAGGCAGTCTGGATGAGTCTGGGCGCACCATCCTCGCTCGCGAAAAACTCGGCAAGCATTGTGATTTATTAATCGTTGTCGGAGGTGACGGAAGTCTGTTGCACGCAGCACATATTGCGATCAATCAGGACTTGCCGGTGTTAGGAATTAATCGCGGCAGCTTAGGTTTTTTAACTGACATTCTTCCCACAGAATTAGCTAAAATTGAGCCTATTTTACAGGGAAAATATACTGTCGAAAAAAGATTTTTATTAACAGCATCTATCGAATTTAATGGAAATAATATCGGCCAGGATGATTCGCTCAATGAAGTTGCAATTATTCCCGATACAATTCCACATATGATCGAATTTGAAATTTACATCGACGACCAGTTTGTCTGCAGCCAAAATTCTGATGGCTTGATTGTAGCGACACCGACGGGTTCAACAGCTTATGCTTTATCAGGCGGCGGCCCTATTCTTCATCCACAATTAGATGCTATTGTTTTGGTGCCGATGTACCCCCATTCACTCAACAGCCGGCCGATCGTTGTGGAAGGTAATCATCGGATTAATGTGATTATTTCTCCGAATAATCTCACGTCCCCGCGTTTGAGTTGTGACGGCCGCGCACATATTAACGCGCCTGCAGGAAGTCATATTACCATTCGCAAAAAACCGCACCCATTACATTTAATTCATCCGTTAGATTATAATTATTACGAAGCATTACGCAGCAAACTGCATTGGGGAAAAAAACTTAAATATATGGAATAATTTTTATGTTAATGCAAATTCATGTCAGTAATTTAATTACGATACACGAATTAAATCTGGAATTTTCTTCGGGCACAACAGTTTTGACGGGGGAAACCGGAACTGGAAAATCTATTTTGATTGATGCGATTGAACTCGCATTGGGTAGTCGCGCGTCAGAACATATCGTACGCCCCGGGCAAGACAAAGCAGATATCAGTTTGTGTTTTGATATCAGTAAATTGCCGGAAGCGATCGCATGGTTGAGAAATTTTGATTTAGATCAAGGCACAAATGAATGCATTATTCGCCGAACAATCAGCAAAGATGGACGCTCACGCAGTTATATTAACGGCATGCCTACTACTTTGCAGCCGCTTAGAGAATTAAGTGAATTATTAATTGATATTCATGGACAACACGAACATCAGACTTTATTAAAATCTGAAAAACAGCGAGAAATGCTGGACAATTTTGCAGGCCATCCTGCATTGACATTGAAAGTTGCAAGTCTCGCAGAGGATTTTCGTGCACTCAGTCAAGAAATCATGGCACTGCAAAAATTGACACAAGAACGCAATGCACGCACTGAGTTTTTATCTTTTCAATTGCAAGAACTGGAAGAATTAAATATTACGCCAGATGAATTTCAGGCGCTTGATCTCGAACATAAACAACTCGCTCACGCAGGCGAATTATTGCAAAATATTAATGTGGCACTTAACTTCCTGACAGAGAATGAAGAAAAAAATTCATTGGGATTATTACATCAGGCTTTACAAGCACTTGAAACCATACAGCATGTCGATCCTAAAATTTCATCATGGGTAGAGAATTTGAAAACTGCGGTTATTCAAATTAGCGAGACAGAAAGTGATTTACAGCATTATTTAAATTCCGTCGATCTCGATCCAGAACGATTAAGCTGGCTTGAAAATCGCATTAGCACGTTATTTGATGTTGCGCGTAAACATAAAATCTCTCCGAATGAATTGTATGAATTTCAGAAAAAATTATCGACGGAATTAAAAGAGTTAGCGAACAGTGATGAACGCTTAAACCAGTTATCCTCTCATTTAAAAAAAATTGAAAAACAATACCATGAAACTGCAAAAAAACTTTCGGAAAGCCGCGCCAAGGCCTCAAAAAAATTAGCAAAAGAAATTACAACTACAATTCATGAATTGGCTTTACCGCATGCTGAATTTAAAGTTTCACTCGATCAGGATACCATACCGGATTTGTCACCCCATGGTTTAGAAAAAATAGCATTTGAAATTACCACAAATCCTGGACAACCCATGCAAGCTTTAGCAAAAGTTGCCTCAGGCGGCGAATTATCGCGAATTAGTCTCGCGATTCATATTGCCACGGCAGAGCAGCATACAATTCCAACTTTGATTTTCGATGAAGTGGATGTGGGTATTAGCGGCGGCGTGGCAGAAATTGTCGGAAAATTATTGCGATATTTAGGGAATACGCATCAAGTGTTTTGCATAACTCATTTACCGCAAGTAGCAGCACAAGGACATCATCATGTGCGTGTGGAAAAAATGACTCATGATCAAATCACGCAAACACATATTCAATCGCTGGCACATGCAGAAAAAATTCAGGAAATTGCTAGAATGCTGGGGGGTGTGGCGATTACTCAAAAAACAATTGAGCATGCGAGAGAAATGGTTGAAAACGTAGAGTAAATTATTTAACAGGTTATTTACGTTTTTGGCATACTCCGCAAATCCCATAAATATTCAAACTATGGTCCGTAATCGTATAGCCTTTTTTATTCGCCACATATCGCTGTCGATCTTCAATCACCTCATCGCAAAATTCCTCAACCCGACCGCACTTAACACAAACCAGATGATCATGATGTCTGCCATAATCTAACTCAAACACCGAGTGGCCTTCCGCGAAATTGTGACGAATAACCAGCCCAGCCTCTTCGAATTGGGTCAAGACACGATACACCGTCGCAAGCCCGATATCCTCACCCGATTTCAATAAAATCCGATAGACATCTTCCGCACTCAAATGATGCAACTTTGCATTTTCAAGAATTTGTAAAATTTTAACGCGAGGGATTGTGATTTTTAATCCCGCTTTTTTTAAATTTGAGTTATCCAAATGCTTTCTCCATGACTATTCCGTTATAAAATTATTCTAATACCTCCTTCCCTTTGCACCGAACTCCACAAAAAGCGTGTGGAGGAAAGGGGACGCTCTAATTTAGCACATCTGTATCAGAGCGTCCCCCTTCCTCCACACGCTTTTTGTGGAGGAAGGGGAAAGGGGAAGGAGGTATTAAAAATTAATGTGACAGTGTACTAGAATTCTAATCAAACACATCTGTATCCAATTCGCAATGAGGAATCCTCATTTACAATTTTTAATTCTCGATTACAATTTTAGATTTTTCGATAAGACTGTTTTTATACAATTCATATTCTAATGCACCTTGAGAATTTTGTATTTGATCTGCAAACGCTTGATATTGTTCTTTAGCAATATTCGTATTACCAGGTTTAACCGCTGCCAAACCAATCACAGCAAAACCATCTGTTGTTTTTGTTGCAGCATATGTCACTTTTCCCTCATGAGGAAATGGCATTTCAAATGCGCTATCTAAAATAGCCTGATCGATCTTCATTGCATGACGTCCAATAAACCCAGAATTTATCCATTGCAAATGATATTCTGTGCTGATTTCAGCTGGAGTAGACCTTCTGTTAAGCAATTTTTCTTTAATTTCATTGGCTAATTGAGACAATTTATCTTCTCGTGTTATCGTTTTCAGTTTTTCTTCAATTTGGTTTTGTACCATATTTAATGGTAAAACGGCCGCTGGCATATGAGATTTGACTCGCAACACTAGCATTTCATCTGGATTAATTTGAATAACATCACTATTATTTTGCAGGTTTAACACATCATGACTAAATGCAGCCTCACGGACTTTGATATTGGATGTCAGGTTCTTGTCACCTTTATCGCGTGTAAATGGCCCGCTAACCAAAACAGGTATATTGAATTCTTGCGCGACAGATTGAAGCGAATCAGGATGTTCATAAGCAAGGCTTGCAATTTTTTCTTTTTTATCGGCAAATTCTTCTTCCGCTTTTTGTCGAGCTAATGTTTCTTTTACTTTTGCTTTCGCTTTTTCATATGATTGAAACGATTTGAATGAATCCTTATTTTCATTATAAAAATTCTTTAATTGCTCTTCCGTAGGTTGAATTCGATTTGCTAAATCTTTCATTGAAAATAAAATATATTCAATGCTCACTTTTTCTGGAGTTTTAAATTCAGATTGGTGTTGTTGATAGTAAGATTGCATATTTTGGTCAGTAATCACTATAGCCTGATTTTTAAAATAATTCGATGGAATCAATAGATACTGAATATTGCGTTCCTCGCTAATCAAAGCAATCGTGTTATTCACTTCGTTGGGAGTAGCATAAGATGTGAGAACAATACCTAATCTGGCTTGATCAATTAATAATGTCGTTTTAATCAGTTCGAGAAAATCAGACAGGGTAAATAAGGCAGCATTTAATGCTTGCTGAAGGCGCGCAGCTGAAAATTCTCCATTGACCTGAAACTCCGGCATTTCTTGCAAAAATCCATCGATCTGATTTGTTGTAATCCGATAATTGTCTGCCAGTACTGCTTGTTCCAAAACTTGATACTCAATGAGTGTCTGCAGGGCA
This sequence comes from Gammaproteobacteria bacterium, assembly GCA_035478255.1. Lineage (GTDB taxonomy): Bacteria > Pseudomonadota > Gammaproteobacteria > DSM-16500 > DSM-16500 > DATIJJ01. The sequence goes on along the minus strand of DATIJV010000050.1, from coordinate 494 downwards.
CGTTGTTTTAATGCAGTATCTGTTTGTGCAGGTAACGGGCCATTGCCTGACTGGGCTTGAAATTGATGACGTAATCGTTCATACACTGCTGCAAGTTGATTTTTTGTAATTTCAGCACCATTGACTTTTGCGACAACATTGTTTGCGCCTGTTCCTACAAAGTAACTATGAATACCCCATAATGCAAAAGAAAGAATAAGCAAGGATATAATAATCCCGGCTATCCATCCATGTGTACGATCACGAATGCTCTGCAGCATGTGTGTATATACCTCTCACACTCTATAAAAGACATCTTTTTGTTGTTTGTGGGCTTGCCGCTTTGAAAATGACGGACATATACCTCTCGTAGATGAGTTTTAGGTTTTTTAGCATCTCATATTGCATCGACCTTTAAACGTTCTTCAATCGAAAAATCTCGCTGTAGAAAGAGCTACAGCTGCGATTTTTCTCAATCAGAACGTTTAAATCTCTCGCAATCTGAGCGCTAAAAA
>DATIJV010000049.1:0-8761 GCA_035478255.1 Gammaproteobacteria bacterium | reverse complement strand
AATTGTTTGTTTAATTCTTGCACAACTTGTTGATTAAATTCATTTGATTTTTTTTTGTTTATTTGTGATAAATCTACAAAGTCAGATTTTTCAACATTTAATAAGTAAGGAGTAAAAAATAATTGATCATTTTGCAGCGTAATATTGTTTAATATTTTGTAGCGATATCTTGAGGCATCGATAGGGCCTTTTTCATTTAATAAAGAATCATTTTGATAAAAATCGTCTGACGTGCTTTCTTGCATAGGGCTGGGAAGAGGGTTGTAGCGTAACTTTATCGTTTTTTTTGCTTCTGTTTCTTCAGATTTCTTTTCTGTTTCTAATTTTTTTTCAAGTTCAGATAGTTTTTCTTTATTATTTTCATCAGCAAGAATCTTAGTGAGTTCTTTTCTCTGGGTTTCAGATAATTTGACTCTAGCACCTTTTTTTTTAAGAATGAATATATTTTCAAAAATAGACTTTATGTGAAGCTCATGATCTAAAAAATCAAAAGTAACTGTGCGTGCCTGTTCGGGTGTGATTTTAATATCGCTTATAATTGTACGGCCAGATAATGTAACATATGAAAGTTTTTCTAATTTTGTCAGATCTAAAAAATTAGATCTTATGTCGATCAATTTAATTTCAGCTAGATTTTTCGCCTGATCCAGATTGATATTAATAGGGGATTGATTAGCTTTGTGTTCCAAATGAATAGAGCCTAAATGTTCAGACGCTTGTGGGAAAATGAATTCCGAGCTATCTTTATTTGATTGAAATTTTACCGTTAATTCTTTAAGTTTATTAAGATCTTTTAATGTAGATGAAAGATTTTTTATCTGTTCTTCATCGCTTTGATTGAAATTAATCGTTATTTTTTTAATGTTATTCACTAACGGAATATGATCTATATTTTCAAGGCTAGTTGATATGTCTCCTACAGAAAGCACTGAATTTTCAAACTCAAGAATATCAAAAATGTAATAATCATCTACATTTTCATGAGCGTCATTTAATATTTTTATAACAGATTCTGTCGAAATGTCGTCTGTTTTAATATGATGTCTTTTATCCATAATCGGTGTAATCACACCATTCTGACATATATATAAATTAAATAAATTAGAGGGCCCTATTACTGTTCTAATTTCATCCAAAAAAGATCGCTTTCTATGAAATCTCTCTGCATAAGGCCAATGAATAATGATTTTTCTTTTTTGATTTTTTTTTAATTCCTCGTCTCCTTGTTTGAGATAACAATCGGGGTTACCTTCCAGCATTCTCATTATATGAAGCTGTCGATCGGGTGCGTATTCATCAGTAAATTCCAGTATTTCTGTTTTTGATTTATTCTGGCATTTGAATGATAAATTCAGTAAAAATTTAATATATTTGATCGACCAGCGATAATTATCATCATGAACATTCTGTATTGCATTTAAAAAACTTTGTGTTTCTGGGTCATCTGTGTGAATTTTCTCCGATATTTTTTGATTTAGTGTCTTTTTATTCCGAATTATATTCAATAAAGCAGAAGGAGTGTTTAACTGCCGAAATTCTTTTATTTCCTCCTCGGTTAAATTTCCCGGAGAATATATATAATTTATCAGATCATTTATAGGATTTTTAAAAATTTGCTTTAAGCATTCGAGTAATTTGTTCTCGTGGTGACGGCAGCATGCGTTAACCATGCTCGTAGGAAGTTTAGTAAACAGGTCCTCATAACTTATTCTCACAATTGTTTGCAATTCCTGATCAGTAAGAAAAGACAAGTCTTCATTATCAGGTTTTTTATCTTCAAGTGTTCGATTAGATTCCATTTTCCCCTCGTTTTTAATAATTTGTAATATTATTTATAAAGTATAGCATTTGCGTTGTTTTTTATTATAATAAACGCTTTTCATTGAATGATAATGCCTATAAATGTCTGAATTAATTAAACAATTAGAAAAGCGCCGTACATTTGCGATCATCTCTCACCCCGATGCCGGTAAAACCACGCTTACAGAAAAGCTCCTCCTGTTTGGCGGTGCTATTCAAATGGCAGGTACGGTCAAAGGACGTAAAGCGTCTCGCCATGCCACCTCTGACTGGATGGAACTTGAAAAACAGCGCGGGATTTCTGTGACGACCTCTGTCATGCAATTTCCCTATAAAAATTTCATCATGAATTTGCTTGATACGCCGGGCCATGCGGATTTTTCCGAAGATACGTACCGTACGTTGACTGCTGTTGATTCTGCATTGATGGTGATTGATGCGGCAAAAGGTGTCGAAGAGCGCACGATTAAATTATTAGAAGTTTGCCGATTGCGCCACACGCCGATTATGACTTTCATTAATAAAATGGATCGGGACACGCGTGACCCGATTGAATTGCTCGATGAAATCGAAACGATTTTAAAAATAAAATGCGCGCCGATTACCTGGCCGATTGGAATGGGACGGGATTTTAAAGGCGTTTATCATCTGTATGAAGATGCTGTGTATTTATATGAGCCTGGCAAGAATTCGGTGCAGCAGGAAAGTACGAAAATTGAAGGTTTAAATAATCCCTTGCTGGATGAAATATTAGGTGATCAAGCTGATGAAATGCGGATGCATGTTGAATTAGTCAAAGGCGCGAGTCATGTATTTGTTCAAGAAGAATTTTTACAAGGACAATTAACACCGGTTTTTTTTGGTTCGGCGATCAATAATTTCGGCGTGCGCGAATTGCTGGATGCTTTCGCATATTACGCACACGCGCCTCAATCGCGTGAAGCAACTACGCGTGAAGTGTTTCCTTTTGAAGAAAAATTCTCAGGATTTGTTTTTAAAATCCAGGCCAACATGGATCCTGCGCATCGTGATCGCGTGGCTTTTTTACGTGTTTGCTCGGGACATTATTCTCAAGGCATGAGAATGCATCAGGTGAGTTTGGGGCGTGAAGTCAAAATCAGTCAGGCATTGACATTCATGGCTTCTGATCGCGAACAGGTGAATGAAGCGTGGCCGGGTGATATCATCGGTTTATATAATCATGGTACGATCCAGATTGGCGATACGTTCACTGAAGGTGAAAATTTAAAATTTACGGGAATTCCTTATTTTGCACCTGAATTATTCCGATTGGTCAGATTGAAAGATCCTTTGAAATTAAAAGCCCTGCAAAAAGGTTTAAAACAGCTTTGCGAAGAAGGAGCGACACAGTTATTTCGTCCGCTCATTAATAATAATCTGATTTTGGGTGCGGTTGGTATGCTGCAATTCGATGTGGTCGCTTATCGTTTGAAACATGAATATCATGTCGATTGTGTCTATGAATCAGTTTCAGTTGCAAACGCACGCTGGGTTTATTGCAAAGATCCCAAAAAACTGGAAGAATTCAAAAATAAAGCGATAGATAATCTGGCATGGGATGGAAGTGATCATTTAACCTATCTCGCGCCGACTCGGATCAATTTGAATTTAACTATAGAACGATGGCCGGATATCGAGTTTAGGACAACAAGAGAGCATTCATTATGATTGAAGTGACATCAGTCCACCTGCGTATCAAAGATTTAATGAAACGACTTGAAGAAATTCGGGGGTATCTTTGAGGTTGACCAGAAACGCGAGCGCTTGCAGGAAGTTGAACGAGAGCTTGAAGATCCTACTATTTGGAATAATCCTGAAAAAGCGCAAAATCTGGGACGTGAACGTGCAGGGCTCGATGAAGTGGTTAGTTCAATTATCAAAATTGAAACCAGTCTAAATGATTCGTCAGAATTATTTGATTTGGCGGTCGAAGAAAATGATATCAATTCCGCTGAATTCATCATTAAAGAATTGGATAAAATCACTCACGAAATTGAACAACTCGAATTTCAGCGTATGTTTTCCGGTGAGATGGATGCGAATTCTGCCTTCATGGATATTCAATCTGGCTCGGGTGGTACAGAAGCGCAAGACTGGGCGAATATGTTATTGCGTATGTATTTACGCTGGGGTGAAAGCCACGGGTTTCACGTTGAATTAATGGAAGCGTCCGCAGGTGAAGTCGCAGGGATTAAAAGTGCAACGGTGAAATTTACAGGCCCTTACGCGTATGGATGGCTTCGTACTGAAACCGGCGTGCATCGACTCGTGCGCAAATCACCATTTGATTCTAACAATAAACGTCATACTTCATTTGCTTCCGTGTTTGTTTCGCCTGAGATTGACGATAAAATTGAAGTGGACATTAATCCTGCCGATTTGCGCATTGATACTTATCGTGCGAGCGGGGCAGGCGGGCAGCATGTGAATCGAACAGATTCTGCAATACGAATTACGCATGTTCCAACGAATACTGTTGTACAATGTCAGTCAGATCGTTCGCAGCATAAAAATCGCGCCGCAGCCATGAAGCAGTTACGCGCGAAATTATATGAACTGGAATTACAAAAAAAACGGGCGAAACAAGATGAGATGGAAGCGGGCAAAATGGATGTGACGTGGGGCAGTCAAATTCGTTCGTATGTTTTAGATATGTCGCGAATTAAAGACTTGCGTACCGGGATTGAAATTGCCAATACGCAAGCGGTTTTAGACGGTGATTTGGATAAATTTATTGAAGCAAGTTTATTAAGTGGATTATAACGATGACGGAAGCTAAACAGGATATCGTACTCGATACGAATGAATTAATTGCGCAGCGCCGCGCGAAATTGAATGAATTACGAGACCAGGGAAATGCTTATCCCAATGGTTTTGTGCGCGATGCCTTGGCCGCGAATTTGCACGCGCAATATCACGATAAAACTGAACCTGAGCTTGAGGCAGGACCCATTGAAATAAAAGCTGCCGGTCGAATGATGACGCGCCGCCTCATGGGCAAAGCGAGTTTTGTGCATTTGCAGGACATGTCGGGAAAAATCCAGTTGTATGTACGTCAGGATGAGTTGACGCCTGAAATGTATGCGGCATTTTTGCATTGGGACATTGGCGATATCATCGGTGTTCAGGGAAAATTATTTAAAACAAAAACCGGCGAACTTTCGATTCGTGTGAAACAGATTGAATTGCTCACCAAATCCTTGCGTCCTTTGCCGGACAAATATCATGGTTTGACGGACCAGGAGTCACGTTATCGACAGCGTTATCTTGATTTATTAATGAATGAAGAAACGCGGCGCATTTTTACGCTTCGCACGAAATTAATTGATGCAATTCGGCAATTTTTAAAAGCCCGAGATTTTCTGGAAGTTGAAACGCCGATGATGCAAGTTTTGGCGGGAGGAGCTGCGGCGCGTCCTTTTAAAACACATCATAATGCTTTGGATTTGCCTTTGTATTTGCGGATTGCGCCTGAACTTTATTTAAAGCGGCTGGTTGTCGGCGGTTTTGAGCGTGTATTTGAAATTAATCGGAATTTTCGTAATGAAGGATTGTCAACGCGGCATAATCCCGAATTTACCATGCTGGAATTTTATCAAGCGTATGCAGATTATCGGGATTTGATGGATTTGTCTGAAGAATTATTGCGATATCTTGCGAAAGAAGTATTGCAAACGACGACGATTGTTTATCAGGAACATACATTTGATTTGAGCCAAACTTTCCAACGCATGACGCTGGTTGAATCTATCTTGTATTTTAATTCGCAATTAAAATTATCGGATTTGAATACGCGGGAAGCAGCAGAAAAAACGGCGCGTGGATTTGATATTCCTGTCAAAGAAAATTATGGCTTGGGAAAAATTCAGGTAGAAATTTTTGAAAAAACGGTGGAATCAAAATTGATTCAACCGACATTTATTACGGAATATCCTGCAGAAGTGTCACCTCTCGCGCGTTTGAATGATAAAAATCCATTTGTGACGGATCGATTTGAAATGTTTGTGGGTGGTCGGGAAATTGCAAATGGGTTTTCAGAATTAAATGATGCAGATGATCAGGCCGAGCGTTTTCGTGCACAAGTAGCGGAAAAAGAAGCGGGTGATGAAGAAGCAATGCCGTTTGATGAAGATTATATTACTGCGTTGGAATATGGCATGCCGCCGACCGCAGGAGAAGGAATTGGAATTGATCGGTTAGTGATGTTGTTTACGAATTCTTCTTCAATACGTGATGTGATTTTGTTTCCGCATATGCGTCCTGCTGTCAAATGAAAGTTTTTGGATTCTCACTGATTGAATTAATCATTGTTTTGAGTATTATCGGCATACTTTCCATTATCAGCATGACTGGGTTTAAATTTTTTTTACAAAACACTCGGTCTGAGGTGTTAAGTTCACAACTTATGCGTGCAATTCATCTTGCACGTAATGAAGCTATCTCGCGCCATGAAAAAATAATTTTGTGTGGAAGCCGCGATGAGATCATCTGCTCATCTGAGTGGCAAATGGGATTTATTGTTAAGACACACAATAAAGTTGTTTATCATTTTCAAAATTTTCTTCAAAAAGGGATTTTGCATTGGCGTTCTTTTCCGATGGATAAACAACAATTAGAATTTTTAGTCTCAGGTTATCCATCTTTTGAAAATGGTTCGTTTTGGTTTTGTCCGCCAGCAGCTGTTAATCCCGATTGGGCTATTGTGATGAATAAATCCGGCCGGACTCGAATCGCATATGCAGAAAAAGATGGAAAGATTCGGGATGATAAAGGTGTTGCGTTTGGTTGTTGACCTCCTTCCCCTTTCCCCCATAGGAGGTAAAAAATAAATCCGCATTACTGTCACCAAATATTCAGATTCAATATTCTTTGCGTCATTTCTGCAGTTTTATCCCACGAAAATAATTTTGCACGTTCCAGTCCACGCTCTACCAATTGTTTGCGTAATGGCGCATCATTTACAATTTTCTCAATCCCTGCGCTTATTGAACCAACGTCAAATGGATCGACCAATAAAGCCGCATCACCCGCTACTTCTGGCATGGAAGTCACGTTAGAAGTGAGCACTGGAACACCAGACGCCATTCCTTCTGCAACCGGCAAACCAAATCCTTCATAAAGCGATGGAAAAACAACTGCTTCTGCGCCTCGATAATATTCTGCCAAAGCAGGTTCCGATAAATTTTTTTGAATGATAATTTTATTTTCCAAACGAAGTTTATGCAGTAAGTGAAATAATGTTTCAGAAAATTCGCCTGTAAAAATCAGCCGCATGTTTTCATTTATTCTGGCAGAGGAAAAAGCCTGTAACAAACGGGAAATATTTTTATGAGGTTTTTGCGTGTTTCCCACATGCAATAAATAAGGATATCCCGGTGTATGCTTTAAACCTTCACGTGTAAAACATTCATTTATCCCGCAGCTCACATTGATAATTTTATCTTCTGGAACATTCGCCCATTCGAGAATGGTTTTTTTTGAATAATCAGAGATCGTTAAAATTTTATAAGCCCGCGTAATCGCAGGTTTTATTAAAAACTGATAATAGATCTTTTTTGGAAATGAAATATTTCCAGGCGCAAATAAATGAATGAGATCATGAATCGTAAAAACAAATGGGATAGGTGAATAAATAACAGGATTAAATCCGGGGGAAAAAAAAATTTTATAATTTTTTCTGTAACGATAAAGCTGCTGGCTTTGCCAGAATAAATTTTTAATAGAGAGTGGTTTGGGGCCTTCTGTTAAAATATCTGTATATTGCAAGCGTGATAAAATTTCTCGAGAAAAACGCCCAATTCCATGCGGGCCAGTCCAACGCCCATCGGCAAGAATAAAGTGGTTCGGTTCGATGGAATTTTTCATTGCCAGCATTCTGTTAATTCACCAGTTCCTGTGATTTTTTTAATCCCTGCAGAATTTAGCGATAATGAAGCGCAGGCAATATCTTTTTTTGCCTGATTGCCAATAGGGGAAGCTTTAATTAAAAAATCGGAAGAAGTCACGGAAACAATTTTTAAATCATATTGATCGCCAGCGATTCGTTTTGAAAAATTTAATTCTTCAAGCGTTGCATTTTCATAGGTATTTTTTAACAAATAATATTTTTCCAGCGCATTCGCTAATTTAATTAAATTGACTTCAGCTTCCAGGCGTCTTGCGTGAATAATGTGTTGAGAATAAATCGGAAAACATAAAATGGATAATATACCGATAATCGATAAAGTTATCAGGATTTCCAATAAATTAAATCCTGCTATTTTTTGCATGATGTTCCTTGGGAAGCGTTGAGTTTTTGGGTAATTTCAGCCAGTCTTTTTCCTAAGGCAAAACATAAACGCTGCTCTTCGTCAGTGATGGGATTTTTTCCGTCATTCCCAGACCAGTGTGTTGCGCCGTAAGGGGTGCCGCCGCTGTGTGTGGTATTTAAGTCTTTTTCTGTGTAGGGAATGCCTAAAACCATATAACCCAAATGTATTAAAGGGAGCATCATACTGAGCAGAGTTGTTTCCTGGCCGCCGTGTAAACTTGCAGTTGAGGTAAATACTGCAGCAGTTTTATTGACCAGTGCTCCAGACAACCACAAGCTGCTTGTGCCATCGAGAAAATATTTTAATGGCGCGGCCATGTTGCCAAAGCGGGTTGGGCTCCCGAGTGCGAGACCGTCGCATTCTTTTAAATCTTCCAGTGTTGCGTAAATTGCACCGCTTTCAGGAATAGAAGGCTCTGTTTTTTCGATAGTCGTTGAAACTGAGGGGACGGTGCGAATGCGAGCTTCAGTATCTGGAACAGATTCGATTCCTCGGGCAATATAGTTTGCCATTTGTTTGACTGAGCCGTAGCGGCTGTAATAAAGAACCAGAATTTTAGTCATTAGGTATCCTTAATTTTTTATATTTTTTTTTACCTCCTTCCCCTTTCCCCTTCCTCCACAAAAAGC
>DATIJV010000048.1:0-4301 GCA_035478255.1 Gammaproteobacteria bacterium | reverse complement strand
AGGAAGGGGGACGCTCTAATTCAGCGCATCTGTATCAGAGCGTCCCCCCCTTCCTCTAAACGCGCTTTTTGTTTGGATAATTCAGCACATCTATATCGGAGCGTCCCCCTTCCTCTAAACGCGCTTTTTGTTTGGAGGAAGGAGAACGTTCTAATTCAGCATATCTGTATCGGAGCGTCCCCCTTCCTCCACACGCTTTTTGTGGAGGAAGGGGAAAGGGGAAGGAGGTCAAAAAAAAACAAATGTTAGGATTACAATTTACGATTCCTTGCTAATTACCAAAAACACCGCACCAGGCCCGCGCAAAATATTTAATAACAAATTATCTTTTGCATCAGCCGCGATTTTTTTCAATTCTGCAATTGAAGTAATTTTTTGCTGGTTCGCTGAAGTTATGACATCCCCCGGACGCAAATCCGAATGCCACGCATTCGAATCATCCTGAACTGAAACCACTAATACCCCTTTAACGTCACCATGAATAGGGCTTAAGAGCGTAAAATCTTTCAAGCTGACGCCATAAAGAAATGGATCCATCATCTCATCCGCCTGCGCACGTTTTTTGGGATCCATTAGTACAGCAGAAATCTCAGACGGTTTATTTTTTCTCAAAATTGAAATATTCGCTTTTGAATCAACACGAATAAAACCCACAGCATTCACAACATCATTGGCTGTTTTAATATTTTCACCATTCACGGCGGTAATCACATCACCTACCTGCAAGCCTGCTTTCTCGGCAGGTGAGTTCGGAATAATTTGTGTAACGAGCGCTCCTTTTGAGGACGCTACATTAAAAGCTGTCGCTAATTCCGGCGAAATATCTTGTGCACCAATGCCTAGCGCGCCGCGGCGAACATTTCCATATTCAATCAACTGCTGCATGACGCTTTGCGCCATATTGGATGGAATAGCAAACCCAATCCCAATACTGCCGCGGTCCGGTGCCAGAATTGCTGTATTGATCCCGACTAATCGTCCTTGCGTATCCACCAGTGCGCCGCCTGAATTACCCGGGTTGATAGGCGCATCAATCTGGATGAAGTTTTCATAATTTTCTATGCCTAATGTGCTGCGTCCCAATGCACTGACAATTCCAGAGGACACGCTTTGACTTAAGCCGAAAGGATTACCAATTGCGGCAACAAAGTCGCCTACTTTTAAATCATTTGAATTGCCCAGTGTCATGGCCGTTAAATTTTTTGCCTGGACTTGCAAAAGCGCAATATCGGATGCTTTATCCGCGCCCAGGGTTTTTGCTGTGTAATGACGTCCATCGCTCAAGGTCACGACCACACGTTCTGCATCATCAACAACGTGAGCATTGGTTAAGATATAACCTTTGTCTGCATTAACAATCACCCCTGATCCCACAGATAAAAATTTATCGGGAACTGGGCCGCCCTGGCTTCTTTCCAGTTTACTCAATGCGTTAATGTCGGTAATTTTAATTTGTGCACGAATGTTGACGACTGAAGGCAAGGCTTTTTGCAGCATAGGCGCCAGGCTGATATTGACCGGCGTGCCTGCCATGCTCGTGCCGCTAAAAACACAACTTAAAATGAGAAGAAAAGTGCTTGCAGCATATATAATTTTATTCATACATTTCCTCTATCTAAAACTAATCCGCTAGTATATCACGTCATCCAGATTAAACTAGCCATTCTGCCAGTCTGGTTTCCATCACGGCGATAAGAAAAAAATCGTTCTTTTTCGGAATAGGTGCAAAATTCCCCGCCATAAATAGCCGAAATGCCTTGTTTTTGCAAGCGTAATTTGGCGAGTACGTATAAATTTCCCAGCCATCGATCTTTGTTATGTGAAGGAACAAAAGCGCTTTCAGATGCCGCATCGTTTTTGACAAAAGCTTCGCGGACTTCTGCGCCTAATTCATAAACTTTCGGACCAATGGCGGGCCCAAGCCAGACAAGAATATCCAGAGGTGAAAGACTCATGGCTTGTAAAGTGTTTTCAATGATCCCATTTGCGAGTCCTCGCCAGCCGGCATGAATCGCTGCAACAGATGTTCCGCGGCGATTACAAACAAGGACCGGCAGACAATCCGCTGTAGTCACCACACAGACTTGTCCTGTTTGATGGGTGAAACTGGCGTCAGCTTCTCTCCCTCTGGCACGCGTTTCTGCGAGCACGACTGTCTGGCTGTGAATTTGTTTTAGCCATATGGGTTCGTCAGGAAGAGAAAGCATATTTTTCAATATGTTCCGATTGATTCGCACAGCTTGTTCATCATCGTTCACATTTTCTGCGAGATTAAACGTATGATAAGGCGCTTCACTGACGCCGCCGCTGCGTAAAGTAGTCGCTGCTCTGACATGAGCAGGCGCGGGCCAATCAGGCAGGATGACATGGTTCATTTAGACCTCACACTTATTACTATCTTCTTTTAAAACCCGAATAAGATCTTGCATATCTTCGGGTAAAGGAGCTTGCCAACTCAAGGGTTTTTGTGTGACGGGATGAATTAATCCTAACTCAGAAGCATGCAATGCCTGACGTTTAAAACTGCGCAGCTTATCAATCAGAGAAGGTGATGCACCCCGCGGTAATTGTAACCGGCTTCCATATGTCGGGTCACCCAAAATTGGATAGCGTATATGCGCCATATGCACACGAATTTGATGGGTCCTGCCCGTTTCGAGCTGAATTCGAATGCGCGTATGATTGCGATATTTTTCAATGATACGAAAATGTGTCACGGATGGTTTGCCTGTATCGATGACCGCCATGCGTTTGCGCTGAATAGGATGGCGTCCAATGGGCCCATCCACCTTGCCGCCGCTTGTCAATAAACCGCACACAATGGCTTGATAAATTCGGGTAATTTTGCGCTGTTTCATTTGGGTAGTCAGTTTGAGCAACGCTTGTTGTGTTTTAGCAATGACTAATAAACCTGAGGTATTTTTATCTAAACGATGAATAATCCCCGCGCGTGGTAAATTTTTTAATTCGGGAGCATGATGCAGCAAGGCATTTAACAAAGTACTATCAGGATTTCCAGCAGCGGGGTGGACTACCATGCCTATTGGTTTATTAATGACGAGGAGTGTCTCATCTTCATAGATTATATTAAGTTCAATAGCTTGTGCCTGCCAGGCGGGTTGCACTTTCTGCATGGCATTGATGATAATTTCTTCCCCGCCTGAAACGGTATCACGCGGTTTGCAGGATTGATTGTTCACAGTGATGTTCGCTTTTTTTATCCATTCCTGAATTTGCGTACGTGAATAATCGGGTAAAAGTTTTGCGAGAGCCTGGTCGAGCCGTATCCCGCTTAAATCAGTTGGGATCGTTAATGTAAAATGTATTTTTTCGGTCATTTAAAGAAATCTCAGAAGTAAGAGGTATTGCGTGAATGATGACAAAATTTCGTTTACAATGCACGCCTAAAAAGATTTTGGAGTGAATGGCTTCTATGAAATTTGCAGCAAAATTATTCGTTATGACGACCGCATTGCTCGCTTCTTTATTGGCGGGGTGTTCCAGCACAGTAGATCCAGCAGAAGCTTATAAGGGTGAAAGTGCGCAACAGATTTTTCAAAAAGGCGAAACTGCGCTGCGTGATAAAAGTTATTCAGAAGCGATCAAACGTTTTGAAGCATTGGATGCTCAATATCCTTATGAAGCCAATACGGAAACTGCTCAATTGCATATTATTTATGCTTATTACATGACGGGCGATTATGCATCAGCGGAAGCAGCGGCGGACCGTTATGTGCATGCGTATCCGACGAGTCCCCATGCAGATTATGCATATTACATGCGCGGATTATCGAATTATTTCCAGAACATGGGTGTGTTTGAGAAACTTTTTGCTGTGGATTTTGCTACGCGTGATTTGTCTCAGGTCAAAAAATCTTATGCGGATTTTGCGCAAGTTGTGCAATTATATCCAAATGGATATTACGCACCGTCTGCGCATCAGTATATGATTTATTTAAGAAATATTCTGGCGAACCATGAACTGGAAGTTGCACAATATTATTATAGCCATGCGGCTTATGTGGCAGCTGCAGATCGGGCGAATAATGTGGTGAGGCAATTTCAGGGCGCACCGGCTGTGCCGAAAGCGCTGGTCATTATGGTGAAATCTTATCGGTATTTGCATGTGACTAAAGCAGAAAATGATGCGATGCAGGTGTTGCAATATAATTATCCGAATTCGACGTATATTCAGGATGCGATGACGAATAAATAGTCGCTGGCGCGAAATTAATGCGGCGTCATTGCGAGCCGTGCTTTTCGGCGAAGCAATCCAGGCTTTTAAAAACCTGGATTGCTTC